>JAFZXD010000020.1 GCA_017616955.1 Eubacterium sp.
ACATATAATCTTGCAGAGGGAGATTTTGTTCTGGTATGGCCTATGGAAATGCATGCAATAATAGATGCGGACAGAGAGAAGTCACTCGTTATTCAGTTTAGTAACGGTTTTGTGAATTCACTTCTAGACCTTCAGAGGATAATGCATTTCTACAGGAATCTTCACGTGATATGTACCAATACACATCCTGAACTGACAAAAAAGCTTCAGGATATAGCTTATAGGATGAAAGACTGTTTTTTCGCAAATGGATCCGACAGGGAACTGAGATGTTGTATGCTTCTTATGGAATTCATGCTTACGCTGGATGAACATAGAGAAGAATTTGTTCCTGAGTTAAGTGCAGACAATCGCGGTAAATATACTGAAGATGTTATGAGAAGGCTAATAATGGTTACTGATTATATAAAGAATAATCTCACATCTGATGATCTGTCTCAGGGCGCTATGGCTGAGATGGCGGGAATAAGCAGGGACTACTTTTCGAGAATATTTAAGAACTTTACGGGAATGAATTACAGCAAATGGCTGAATACGATAAGACTTGAGAAGGCAACTGAGCTTTTATCACAGAAAGATATGACTCTTACAGAGGTGGCAATGCTTTCGGGATTTCAGAGTATCCCGAGTTTTAACAGAGTATTTCGCGATGAGAAGGGTATGGCACCCGGTGAATACAGAGCTCTGTTTGTAAGAGACAACGGATAGATATATCAGAGAAAATAGGTATACCGGATAAATATGGAGGTATTATGGATATTTCACATAGAAAAGTCGAGAAAAGGCTTCAGTTCAAGGATGTAATGGGGAATCCCTTAGCGAATAAAGAGATACATGTAAAACAGACTGATCATAGTTTTTTATTTGGCTGTGGAGGATTTGATTTCTATCCATACGTTGAAGAAGGCGGAGAAGAAAGACAGAAGATTATTGATAGTTGGCTTGATATATTCAATTTTGCAACTCTGCCATTTTATCTGGGAACATATGAACCTGAAGAAGGAAAACCGAATCAGGAAGTCACAATGAAGGTGACTGAGTTTCTTAAAAGTAAAAATGTTAAAGCTAAGGGTCATCCTCTATGCTGGCATACAGTTTGTGCGGATTGGCTTATGAAGTATGATAATGAAACCATACTTCGTAAACAGCTTGAAAGAATAGAACGAGAGGTTACTGTATATAAAGGGCTTGTCGATATATGGGATGTTATAAATGAAGTTGTTATCATGCCGATATTTGATAAGTACGATAATGCCATAACCAGAATATGTAAGGAGAAGGGGCGGATTGCTCTTATAAAAGAAGTATTTGAAAAAGCTCATGAGTGTAATCCGGATGCAGTTCTCCTTCTGAATGATTTTAATACATCAATCAATTATGAAATACTGATTGACGGTTGTCTGAATGCGGGAGTTCCGATAAGTGCTATAGGAATTCAGTCTCATCAGCATCAGGGTTACTGGGGAAAAGAAAAACTCGAAGAAGTGCTGGACAGATTCTCAAGTTTCGGACTTCCGATACATTTCACTGAGAATACAATATTGTCGGGGGATACCATACCGGCATATATAGAAGATCTGAACGACTGGCAGGTTGATGAGTGGCCGAGTACTCCGGAAGGTGAAGAGAGACAATCAAGGGAGATAGAAGAAATATACAGAATTCTTTTTGCTCATCCTCTTGTTCAGGCTATTACTTCATGGGATCTGAGAGACGGAGGATGGCTTAAAGCACCGAGTGGATTCTTGAGAACGGACAATACGTTAAAGCCATCATATCATATGCTAAAAAAACTTATTAAGGAAGAGTGGTGGACCGATAAGGTTGTAACTACGGACGATAAAGGTTTTGCATCGGTAGAGGCTTTTAAAGGGGAGTATAGCCTTAGCATCGATGATCTTGAAGCTGGGATTAGTATGACAGATGAAAGTCCTGTGACGGTTACGATGAAACCATTGAATTAATAAGTTTAAATATACTAAGTTAATGTATTGGGAGGGGTTATATGTCAAATATAGATGAACTCCAGGAACGTCTGAACAATGACAGACGTATGCTCGACACAATCATGGCTGACATGAAATCCATACAGAGTGAATTGGATAGCATAAAGGCTGCGGCTAATGATCAGAATGTGAGTCCGTATAAAGCGGCTAAGCAGCAAGCTCAGCCTGCACAACAGACATCGATGCAAGCTCCGTATGCGCAGCCACAGGCGTCGATGCGATCACCGTATGCACAGCCGCAGGCACAGATGCAATCACCGTATGTGCAGCCTCAGTCGCCATATGCTAAGCAGTCACCATATGTACAGGCGAATGCTCAGAATATGCCACAGTCACAGAATGCTCAGCCGTTTGTTCCGCAAAGACAGAGAAATTCGGATGCTGAATCTCTTCTGGGAAAAACTATCATGGGAGTGGCTGCATCTATTCTTATATTCATAAGTCTTGTTCTTTTTGCCAAGCTTCTTATTCCTCTTCTTACGAACGAAATTAAGATAGCGCTCATGTTTATAGTGAGCTTTGGAATAGCAGGCGTAGGTCTTTTTATGTGGTTTAAGAAGAAGGAAAGTGTATTCTTCCTTTCGCTGGGATCTTGCGGAGTGGGAGCTGTATATATATCCCTCTTCCTGTGTAATGCATATTTTCATGTGTTAAATGACATAGTGCTTTATATATTGATACTGGCATGGTCATGCGGAG
>JAFZXD010000194.1 GCA_017616955.1 Eubacterium sp.
ATGATATGGAGGATACTTATGGATGATACAAATAAGGACATTTTAAAGCTGCTAAAGGAAGATGGAAGGATGAGCTTTACAGAGATAGGTGAGAAGCTCGGGATATCCAGAGTGGCAGTGAAGAAGCGCGTTGCAAAGCTTGAACAGGAAGGTATTATCAGAGGATATAAGGCCGTAATACATCGAGAGGGTGCAGTAAAGATGTTTATGGAGATTACGACGGTTGATGGCAGTAGTGAAGATCTCCTGGATTATCTGAACCGAACCGGCTATGTTACAGAGCTTTATATAATGACCGGGACTAATCGTATACATGCAACCGCTGTAGCTCCGGAAGTATCGGAACTTAAGTATCTTATGAAGATGGTAAGAAAAACCTTTGCAGATTCTATCAAGAAGATAGAGTGTCATGCTGTAAAGGAAGTAATCAAAGATACATTCGGAGGTGTCGACTATGATAGAACTGAACGAGAACGTAACAAGAGAGATGAATAAATATCTGGTTGGAATAACCATTGAAGAGATATTTGATTTGTTGGAAAAGAATAAGAGAGTATTTCATTATCAGGTACATTTTACAAGAGAACAGCTTAAGCAGGATGTGGAAGTGCTTGATCTGACTGCGAGAGCATTTCACTGTCTCAAAAGAGCCGGACTTAATAACCTGGAAAAGCTTGTGGACGGAATCTACACTAAAGATGATGAAACAAGTAAGAAGCAATTACGAAAGATAAGAAACCTTGGTATCAATACGGCAGACGAGGTAATGATAAAACTCATGAGTTATCAGTTTATGAGCCTGCCGGACAGCAGAAAGAAAGCATACATGGATAAGATACTTGAACTCAACTTTGTAAAAACAGATTAGTATATTTATTTTAAAACGGTGTACTAAAGGTTTGTTGGAGAGGAGGGACGGATTATGAGAGACTGGAATCACGATGGAGACGAGGATTACTGGGATGATGTATACTATCTTGAAAATATTGAGCGCGAAGAACATGAAGATGATGACGATGAGAACTACGACGATTACAGCGGAAGACCTTCCAATTCGATATATAATCGTCCGTCCGGTCAGAAAAGATACAGATCGACCGGAGTTCCTTTCCTCATCAGAATGATAATAGCTCTATTACTTATCTCGATTGTTGGGGCATTCAATGAACTGATTGGTTTAATCCTATTGATAGCCTGGTTTATTTATGAGATAAATAACTAGTACAGTAACTTAAACAAAATCCGGTGCGGCTGTCCCTTTAATAACGCACATAAATATGTTATAATCAAAAGGTCACAAAAGTACTTGTTCGTTAGCGAAAGGGGCTGTTCGCGATGAGGGGTAAGAATCAAAAATTAAAATTATTATATTTGGCTAAAATAATGCAGGAGCAGACAGATGATACACATGCTCTTACGATGCCACAGATCATAGCGGAACTCGCAAAGTATGATATAGAGGCACAGCGTAAGAGTATATATGATGATCTGGCTGCTCTTGATGATTTTGGAATAGAAATCATAAAGGAAATGGACGGATTCCGGACATATTATCACTGCGGTAACAGGGATTTCGAGATAGCTGAGATCAAGATACTGGTTGATGCGATTCAATCGTCGAAGTTCATTTCCCAGAAGAAGACAGAGGACCTGATACATAAGCTGGAAAAGTCGCTTAGTAACTATGATGCCAAGCTGTTCGACCGTGAGGTTAAGGTTGCCGGGCGTGTTAAGAGCATGAATGAGAGCATCTACTATACGGTGGATGCGATCCATACAGCTATCAGTGAGAATAAGTCGATCACATTTAAGTATTTTAGCTGGAATATAAAGGGTGAGGAAGAGTACAGGCGTGGCGGCGCGGACTACGAGGTGAGTCCCTGGGCGCTGCATTTCGATGATGAGAGATACTATCTGATAGCATACGACCACCAGCATAAGGAGCTTCGGCATTACCGAGTTGACAAGATGCGAAAGGTTGTTGTTACCGATGCGAATCGCAAGGGCAAGACCTTATTCAACAGCCAGGACAGAGCTAAGTACAACGAGCAGTACTTCAGAATGTATGGAGGAGAATTCGCTAAAGTCACTCTCAGATGCAAGAACGAGATGGCAAATGTCATCATAGATCAATTTGGTACCGATGTCAGACTGGTTCCTGTAGATGACGAGCACTTCGAAGTGCGAGTAAATGTTGCGGTGAGCAGTCAATTCCTAGCCTGGGTTATAGCGCTTGAGGGGAACGCTAAGATAGTCGGACCTGATAACGTTAAAAAGGCGATGCAAGACTTGATAAAGAAAAAATATGTGGAATGATTGATTGCGAAAGAATTGTTTCCTGGGTTTTATGAGTTTATATCCGAGAAGGACATACTTACGAAATTAGTTTACATAAGTTTAGGAAAGAAAGAAGAGAAAACTCGTAATAAACTTATGGCAAGTGTAGGAAATGTAACAAGAGACATTTACGAGCTTTTATCATCTAAGGTTGACATAACGTTAGAGTGGAACGAGGGGAATCATTTTAACGAACCAGATAGAAGAATGGCAAAAGGTTTTGCCTGGTTGTTAAATCATAAGGAGGAGTATCATGGGAGTAAGAACAGATAGTGCAGTAAATAATCATAAGAGTTTTAACAGCTGTTCGGCGTCGGTGCTGATGGCATTTGCCGACAGGATAGGTATCAATGAAGCTGAGGCTAAGAATATCGCGGCTCCATTTGCGGGCGGACGTATGGGCAAGTGCGGAGCTGTGCTGGCAGCAGAATATGTTCTGGAGCAGTTGTACGGAGATGATGCGGCACAGAAGATAGAGAAGTATGAAGCAGACTTCATGGCAACAGACAAGGGTTCAGTTATGTGTGAGGACCTCAGAGGAAAGGTTCCGGGATCATGCAGAGCTTGTGTCACAGATGCAGCAAGGTTACTTGAGGAGATGATTAGTTAGTAATGTAGAAGAATCTACAGGTGAAGTATGAGATTATTTATATGTATTGAATTCGATAACAAAATAATAGGATCGCTCAAGACTGTCCAGGGTGAACTGAAGAAGGCGGGCCTGAAAGGTAGATTCACAAGTGAGGAGAATCTGCATCTGACCCTAGCTTTTATCGGTGAGTACAACGACCCGGACTATGTGCTTGATGCGATGGAAGTGTCGGAGTTTAATCCTTTCCCGATTGAGATTGAGGGTATCGGAAATTTTGATGACCTTTACTGGGCAGGGCTTAAAG
>JAFZXD010000195.1 GCA_017616955.1 Eubacterium sp.
AATCCGCTTTTTTTGCATATATACGCCAGTCTTGTTTCATATCTGCATCTGTCTCCTTCAGATTCATTTATACACTACTTTTCTAATGTAACTCAAAACGGGGGAATATAATTCCCCCGTTAGAATTCCGAATAACCTTTCGGTTACTACTTTATATTATTCTATTCTGCTTTCGCAACTTTCTTCTTCTCACCGTTTTCTTCCTTAGAAGAAGCCTTTGTTCTGAACCACAGCCACAGTGGTCCTGTGATACAGATTGATGAATATGTACCTGCAACTACACCAACCATAAGTGTAAGTGTGAATTCCTTAAGTGATGCAACTCCAAGGATGAAGAGCATAAAGATTGTAAGGAATGTTGTCAGGTTTGTATATATATTACGTGTAAATGTCTGTGAAATACTTGTATCTACTATATCAGCATAACTGTACTTCGATGGATTCATCTCCTTCAGATTCTCTCTGATTCGGTCGAAGATAATGATCGATGAGTTGATAGAGTAACCTACGATAGTAAGCATACATGCTATGAATGTTCCACCAACTGAAAGGTACAGAACTGAATATGCACAGAACACGAAGAGTACATCGTGGATAAGTGCGAGCACAGCACTGATACCAAATCTTGCATCACTGAATCTGATAGCAATATATACGAGCATAAGAAGTGAAGCAATAATTACAGCGAGGATTGCATCTCTCTGTGTTTCCTGACTGATTGTGCTTGAAATATTCTGAGAATCAATCTTGTCATCTGTTATAGAGAATGCTTCCTTAAGCTTTCCTGCTAATTTAGTACGAGCTTCTTCATCAAGGTTTGAAGTCTTAAATACAACCTGATTTGAATTATCTACTATCTGAATCTGAACCTTACTTGAATCGATTCCTGCATCAGCAAATACAGGAAGCACATCACTTTCAACTTTCTGAAGTGTATATGGCTCATTAAATGTTACAGCTGTTGATGTACCACCACTGAACTCAAGTGAGTAGTTGAGTCCATTTCCTCTTGTACCGATTCCCTTGTTAACGAATACAAATACAATACCTATAAGGATAACAGCCGCTGAGAAAACAGCTGAATATCTGAAACCTTTTGTATATTTTGAAATCTTAGGAGCCTTTGCTGCACCGTAGAACTTCTTGTTTGTAAGTCCAAGTGCGACAAATGCATTAAGAAGGAATCTTGTAATAACAAGAGCTGTAAACATTGATAAAACAATACCGAGGATAAGAGTTCTTGCGAATCCCTTAACTGTACCTGTACCCATGATAAGAAGTACGATACCGGCAATGATTGTTGTTATATTTCCGTCAATGATGGCTGACATAGCCTTATCAAATCCGGCTTTAACTGCAGTCTTAACTGTCTTTCCGAGACCAATCTCTTCTTTGATACGTGTGAAGATGATAACGTTAGCATCGACCGCCATACCAATAGACAGGATGATACCGGCAAGCCCCGGCAGTGTAAGTGTTATATGAAGTGAATTCAGGAAAAACAGTTCAAGGACTGTATATACTGAAAGTGCAACTGCTGCAATAAATCCAGGGAATCTGAAAACAATGATCATAAGAAGGAAGATAAGCATAAGGCCTATCGCACCTGCTATAAGAGATGTTTTAAGAGCATCTGAACCAAGCTTTGCACCAACTACCTGAGATGAAAGTTCTTTAAGTGTAAGAGGAAGCGCACCGATCTTGATAGTACTTGCAAGATTTGAAGCTTCTTCATAATCCTTCATACCATCAATCTGAGCACTACCACCGGAGATCTGCTCACGAACTGAAGGAGCACTAACTACCTGTCCGTCATATACTATATATATAGGTTTTCCGACATTTGCACCGGTAACATCAGCAAACTTCTTTCCACCCTCATCTGAGAACTGAAGTGATACGATGTACTCATCTGCTCCTGTATTATCCTGAATACGTCCACCTTCAGCGTTCTTTACATCTGAACCTGTAAGTGCAGGTGTGTAGTCACCGTTTCCGCCGGCAAACTTTTCATAGTTTTCAGAATCAAGGAACTCAAGCTTTCCCGGACGACCAAGAGCATCAAGGATAGCATTAGGATCATATTTACTTGTATCTACAGGAATCTCAACAGTGATACGTCTGTTTCCCTGCTTATACACTTCTGCATCAGGGCTGTATGTATCAACTCTTCGCTGGAGCTTATCAATAGTTGCATCTATCTGCTCATCTTTAGCATCTTTCTCCTGAATCTCATAAGTGACGCTGACGCCACCCTGAAGATCAAGTCCAAGTGGAATGTCCTTTGCACGTCCTACTGCGTCAGAACCCAGTCCTTCAAGTACTGCATATACCCCTCCTGCAACAAGCAGTATGAAGACTATAAGTCCTATAACCGCATTTCTCTTTGCCTTCTTCATTGTTAAATGTCTCCTCTGTTAATGTTTATCGTAATAGTCCTCTGCGGACTAATTAATATTTGTACATATTCCGTTCTTATTGAACTTGTACGAAACACCGTCAATCTTAACGGTGGCATTTTTTGCATACCAGCCGGATGAATCTTTAAACATCCAGTAACCATCTTCTGTCTCAAACCACTTTCCTTTATACTTATATGTCTGAGAACCGTCTTTAGAAACAAATCTACCTTGGATCCACTCATTGGATGCCATACGTCCGTTCTGAGGATTAAGGTAATATCTGACTCCTCGAATCTTTACCCATCCCTTCTGACATGCATAACCTTTGGAATTAAAGTAATACCAATAGTTATCAATATACATCCATTGATTCTTTGCATACCAGGTATCGTTTCCATACCATTTTCCGATAGCGTCTTTCTTCCATCTACACTTGGCAATGGATGTCTTACTTCCGTTTTCATCATAATAGAAGCCTTTGAAGAATTGATTCCTACGAACTTTCGGAATAATTGTTAACTTCCTCTTAACTTCAACTCCATTTGGAGCTGTAGCAGTGATGGTAACCTTTCCGACTTTAAGAGCAGTAACTTTTCCAACCTGCGAAACCTTTGCAATCTTCGGATCTGATGACTTCCACTGAAGAACGACATCCTCAGCAGATGCCGGTATTATCTTTGCAGTAAGCTTGACTCCCATGCTGACCTGTAAAGATTTCACATTAGCCTGATTAAGCTTAAGCTTTGTAATCTTTTGTCCCTCAAGGAACATATTCTTTATAGCCGTTACCGTTTCAAGGTCAGGTGTTCCGGTTGCAACTATACCACATGCGTTCTGGAATTTTTTTACAGCATCTACTGTTTCCGTGCCAAATACTCCGTCAACATTCAGATTTGTGTATATCACATTGTTGAGAGCTGTCTGTAACCAGCTGACTGCATTAGTATCTTCTGTATTAATTGCTTTTTTCTGATTCTTATATGGATAACCCGGATTCTTTGTAGAAACCGCTTTCTTATAATCATCATCACTTCCGGTAACAATATTCGGTTTTATAATTCCTCTTATACTGTATCCCCATCTCAAGAAATCAGATATATAATCTATCTTTGTTCCTTCTCTTGAATTGGCTGCATGAATAAATGTTTTGTTTCCAGCACTATCATGGCTACAGATACCGACATGTGCACAAAACTCGCCACCATCTTCATCAAATACTATGATGTACCCATCCTTCACCACATCCACTGTATTACCGACAACAGTTCCGTACTTATGAGCTAAAACATACATTTGTTCTGCATCTCTGACGCCATATTCATTAATCAGATCAAGACCATGTCTTTTAAATATGGCACAAACAAAACCTGAACAGTCACAACCACCGTAAAGATCTGTACCTCCAAGTGAATATGGAGTTACTCCTACCCAGCTGGCAGCATCTTTTACTATCTCATCAGCTGTTGCTGCATGAACTCCGTTTCCACGTCCAAGCTCCATCATCGGAAGTAATCCGACCAGCAACGCCGCTATTAACATTAATGAAGTTATCTTCTTTATTATTTTCATATATACCTCTCTTTATAATAAAGATTCTATCTATACAATCTTGATAAGCCAAAGTTCATTATACCCTACCATGTCAACCTAAGTAAAGCTATTTTTTATAACGAAGCAGGACAGAGGGCTGACCCTCTGTCCTTCTAAGACGTTTATTTCTTGGCCAATCTCATGCCGAATGATCATCAGCTTGATTATATAGCAGAATACTTATTTGCATTTCTTCTCTTAATGATTATAAATGCAGCTATCAAAAGAAGAATGATCACTCCTGCTATAATAAATATCGGCAACAGGTTTAGTTTAGCGCCATACACAAACTTCAGTTTTGCTTCAGATTCATTTCCGGCTTTATCAACTGCTGTAGCCTCTATTCTGTGATTGCCCTTATTATTTACCGTAAATACAGCTTCATTATTTTCAATTTTGACAACTTTGCCATCCAGCTTTACGGAGTTCAGCGTATCATCATCGAGCTGAACAGATACTCTTATCGATGGAGCTTCTTCAAGCTGCTGTCCATCTTCGACTCCTGAGATCATAATGTTCGGAGCTATAGAATCGATAATGAATGTAATCTCTTTAGAAGACTTATTTCCCATCTCATCAGTTGCTTCTACTTTAAGCACGTGGCTTCCGTCTTCTACTGTTGATACTCCGTCGTAAAGTACACCGTCTATATACACATTCACTTCACAAACTGTTAGATCCCTGATGAGCTTATCTTCTTTAACATCCCAGTTAAATGCCTTCAGTATTGCTCCATCTTCTATAGGAATATCTCCGATAAGAGGATTTGTTTTATCTATTGTAAAATGAATTTTTTCTGAGCTTTCATTTCCAACCTTATCTCTTGAAGTAACGTTGATATCATATATACCGTCAAGAGTAAATAGCTGCTTCAGTGTTGAGACCGAACTGTTGGATGGGAAGTTATCAAACTTAAGATCTTCCTTCTGTCCATCTATATCCGTTCTGGTACCTGTAAGCTTAACATTATTGGTTGAATAGAATGTCTCGTTGACCGTTACACCAAGCTCAACATCCGTATCGGTCATATCATAATTCTTAACACCACCAAGTGTGATCAAAGGAGCATCCGCATCCTGGAAGAATGTGTAATCAGCCTTAGAAGTATTTCCGGTTCTATCGGTTGCAGTGAATTCCATTCTGTATTCACCGTCCTGATCAAATGTACGGCTTATACTGTCACTAGGTCCACTTGGTTTAAAGTCGATGGTTTCATAGACGGATTCTCCCGCTCCATCAACTCTTCTATATATAGTAATCTTTCCGGGATCCATATCAGCATAGAATGATTCCTTCATGTTAAATGTCACCGTCGACTTCTCTGTAGTTGACTCTCCCGGTCCGGATATACTAAGTTCCGGTGCTGTCTTATCTATACGGAATGACATCGAGTTGGTTCCGGTCGAACTAAATCCGGCCTTGTCGTAAGCTGTATAATCAATCACATAATCAGCTTCTGTTTCGAACAACTCACTCGTTGCATTTTCGTAATTCTCATTTGTTGATGATACTGAATTACCAAGCGGAGGATTGATAGTATAATTCCTTACTATGTAATCCAGATTATAGTCTGATATCGACGCATAAGCAGATACGTTTGAAGAATACATATTACCTGCTCCGGCGTTGTAAGGACTATTGTTCAGGAAGAGCCCCACGGAAGGTGCGGCATCATCTATCGTAAAGAAGAGATGCACACTATCATCTGTCGTATTGTAACCGCCTATTCCGTCGTCCGGATCCTCATGATCGTTTGACTTAAGCCATATCTCATGTTCACCCGGCTCATCAACATATATCGTATTGTACTTATAATGTACATTTGAACCACCGGACCACTCATAATCACTAACATATACTATATGCTCATCTTCCTGATAGAGTGTAGCAGCCGCCGCGCCCGGTGCTTTATAACTGTGCATTATAGTTACGTCTCCGTCATAGTTAAGAGAGTTATCATATGCACTGAGATCGATCGTAACTCTTCCGTTATAATACTGTCCGTACTTATAGTTCTCCTGGTCTTTCTTGTCCTTGAACTTACGA
>JAFZXD010000196.1 GCA_017616955.1 Eubacterium sp.
CACAAATATGATCAATGAAGCTCTGTATGCCTTATTCTTAAAGGTCTGAGTGACAGTAAACTTAAAAACCTTTGTGAATCCTTTAAGGCTGTAAATATTTTCTCTATTCACTGTCACCCTCTCCTTCCTCAGAAGCTTTAAGCTCCACTGTGTCTTCTCCTTCTTCAGCAACCTCACCGACTTCGCGTACAAATATCTCGTGAAGTGAGAGCTCGCTCAGGTCGAATTTAACTATATTAATTCCTGCTGAAATAAGTTTTGCGAGGAGTGTATTTGCCTGCTCATCACCTGTAACTTTCAGCTTGTACTCATATTCTTTCTCTGATTCGATCTGGATACCGCATTCTTTGATGAATGAAGTGATGTCCTTCTCAACCTTAAGGATGAGATTTACACGTCCGTAAGACTTCTTGATCTCGTTCAGATTTCCTGTAACAACAGCCTTTGAACGATTGAGGATTGTTATGTCAGTACAGAACTCCTCAACAACTTCCATCTGGTGACTGGACATGATTATATATTTGCCTGCAGCTATCTGTTCTCTTACAACCTCTTTAAGGATGTCAGCATTTACAGGATCAAGTCCTGAAAATGGCTCATCAAGTACAAGAAGTTCAGGATCCGAAATCATGGCTATAAGGAACTGAATCTTCTGCTGATTACCTTTTGAAAGCTGATCGGGACTCTGAAGCTTTAACTTCTTCCTTCTGACAGGCTTTTTGTCTGTATTGGCATTTCCAGCATTCTGCTTCTCTATAATCTCTGCCGCTTTCTCAGGATAGAGATACTCTTCTACCTTAAGTCTTTCAGCCCAGTATTTGATTCTCTTATCAATAGTCTTTCTGTCTACGCCTCTGAGTTCTCCAAAATATCTTATCTGATCGATAAGAGTGTACTTAGGATAAAGACCTCTTTCCTCAGCAAGGTATCCGATATTACATGTGTCGAAGTTGAGTGGACCATCGTTCCATGTTACTTCACCACCATCTCTATCGAGCATACCCAGGATCATTCTGATTGAAGTTGTCTTACCTGCTCCGTTTGTTCCGAGAAGTGCATATACTCCCGGGCCCGGCATCTCGAAGCTGATGTGATCAACAACAGTCTTCTCTCCATATTTCTTATACAGATCCTTAACAATAAGCGACATAATTCCATACCTCCGTTTTTAATGCTTGTCGTTATTAATTCAGAATAACGGTTTGAATCGCTATCCTATTTTTCTCCTTATGTAATACAAGTTAATCAGCTGGCAGATTACAACTATTGCTAGTCCATAATTCTTCAACTCATCATTGAATATAAGGAATATCGCAAAGATGAATGCCAGTACCGTTAACATATATATAACCTTGACTTTAAGCGGCTGTTTCTTCAACTTGTTAAATACAAATTTATCATTTGATGCACACATAATCGTAACCTCCTTTACTTTAATATCCCCATACAACTACTCTGTTGTAATTGTAATATAGCACCAGCCTTACATAATGTCAAGTATATTTTACATTTAGTTATTTATGTTTATCTTTATGTCACGTAGTTTACATAAAAAGCGGACACTTGAAATCAGATTTCAGGTGTCCACTTTTTGAAAAACCTATGATCACCCGTCAAAACACAAGTCTATTTATACCATAATAGTAAAATATATTATCCATTTTGTCGCAAAATGCAATCTACGCGTCGTGAAATGCACACCCTGGTTTACATAATAAGTGGACAGTTGAAATCAGATTTCAACTGTCCACTTTTGAATAAAAGAAAGGGGCAAACTTCATCGCTGAAGTTTACCCTTTCATCCTATGGTGTATATGATCTGTAAATTGAGGCATGATCGTATATCGACCGCCATGTACTTACCGCATTACCGGTAACACAAACATATCTTTTTCCATCTTTTGCTTCATAGTAGCTTGCAGCACAACATCCGGCCTGTCTTACGTATCCGGTCTTGGCTCCCACTACTGTTCCATCGAATTCTCTGTCGTCTATTCTATAGAGGAAAAGATTAACTATCTCTATTCCGATAGGTTCAGACTTTTCAGCATTCTCAGCATCACCCGCTGAACCCGTTTCTTCCTCTACATCACCATCCACGATATATCCGTTTTCATCAAATATATACTTTGCATCTGTCTTATATATTCTTCTTGAAAGCGCATCACGAAGCAGGTCGTCCTGAACCGCAGTCGCAAGTATAACTGCCATATCCTTCATAGAGCAACGCAGATTATCATCATACAGTCCGACAACGTTGGTAAAATGTGTTGTCTCCGCGAGTCCCATCTTCTTAACTTTCTCATTCATCAGATCAACGAACTTCTGCTCATCTCCGCAACAGTATCTCGCGAGTCCTATCGCAGCATCCGCACCCGAACGAAGAATCGTACCATAGAGAAGGTCACGAACCGTAACCTCATCTCCCGGTCTAAATCCAACACACGAGCATCCCGTTGCATCTGTATACTCTATTATATCCGGAGTTATTTCAAATGTATCATCCAGATTATCTTCGGAAATGAAATCTCTTGCTGTAATAATCGTAAGTATCTTTGTCATAGATGCAGGACTTACCGGAACCTCACAGTCTCTTTCTGCTATTATTTCATCATTATCCAGATCCACAAGAACCATATAAGTACTAGCAAGCTGCTGTGACTTGGAAGGTTCATCCGGTGTATGCAGATTGATAGAACCTTTAACAGAGTCAAGTGTAAGTGTAACTCTGTCCCAAGGACTGTTCGCATTTTCTTCGTTGGAATCATCTTCTACAACAGGTTCTTCAAATATGCTCATATCAACCTTCGGAAGATTTATAGTATTCTTTGTCATATGTGGCTTATGTATCACCACATCATCAAACCAGGTTTTTTCCCTGTTCGGATCTTCAGGAGTTGCAACAGTCGGTGTAGCAACCATCGGAGTCGCAACAGTCGGCGTTGCAATCTTACCCGCATCAATAGCTGTAGCCTTATCTACTTCTATCTCCTGCTCGGCAACCTCCTTTTTATCATTCTCTTTCATTTGATCCTTAATCTGGAAGTATATAAATCCTGCAATCGCGAGTACAGCCATAATCATTATCGCGATAATAACTCTGAGAAATATAGCCATTCCTTTACGAGAATCGTTATTCATAAATTCCCCCTAACCCTTTCTTTCCTTTTTCGCACAAAGCAATAACTTTTGTAGTATAGCATCATTTAATACTTTTGTAAACTTTTCGTAACATTTAAAATGAAGAATATATTATAATGTCTCTGTTAAGCATGCTTTTGGAAATGTCTCATTATAAGAAAAGCGATCAAAACTCCTGTAAATACGCCGGAACTGTCTATTATGACATCCCTTATCTGTCCCGCTCTTCCGGACACGACAAGCTGATGAAGCTCATCGGTCACTGCATAGCAGGCTCCGATTGCAAAAGGAACGAGTATATTCGAACTCTTCTTTTTTCGTACGTCATACCAGGCAAAAGCAAGGAGTGTTCCCAATATTGCATATTCCGTAAAATGTGCAGCCTTACGAACAGGAAAATCTATTTTTTCAGCAAATGCCTCCTGTTCCTCATATGTCCATTTATCAAAATCAGGCTTAACTATATATCCTATCGCCCTGCCGATCATATGACTTTCTGAAGTTGATTCTTCCGAGTCCTGAGCAGAAAAACAAAA
>JAFZXD010000197.1 GCA_017616955.1 Eubacterium sp.
TCAACAAAAATGAAAATGATTTTCATTTCACATTTGAAAACGGTTTTCATTTTACTTCTGAAGTTCCGATATGTCAACCTTTTATTTCGCTATATCATTTTGTTTATGTTATTTCAAATAATATATGATACAATGGTTGATAGTTTTTTCAGTTAGGATTTTTGAAAGGATTTTGCCAAATGACATTAAAGCAGTTACATTACATAGTCACCGTGGCCGAGACCGGCTCCATAACCGACGCAGCTAGAAAACTGTTTATTGCACAGCCAAGTCTCACATCAGCAATACACGAAATAGAAAATGAATATAATATATCAATCTTCTCCCGCTCCAATAAGGGAATCAAACCGACTCCCGAAGGGGATGAATTCCTGGGATATGCAAGACAGGTTCTTGAGCAGGCAAGTCTTATGAACGAAAGATATACAGGCAAATCTTCTCTTAAACAGAAGTTCAGTGTTTCGGCACAGCATTACTCATTCGTCGTTGAAGCATTTGTCGAGCTTGTGAAACAGTTCGAAGGCGAAAAGTATGAATTCCATATGAGAGAGACCGAAACTTACAACATCATAAATGATGTGGCACATCTGAACAGCGAGATTGGTATTCTATATATGAACAAATTCAACGAGACTATCATGAAGAAGACTCTCAGAGAAAATGGGCTGAGCTTCAATTCTCTGTTTATAGCAAAGCCTCATATATTTATAGGAAAAAACAGCCCTCTTGCAAAGAAGAAGACTGTTTCCTTAGAAGAACTGGCTCCCTATCCGAGACTGTCCTACGAACAGGGAAATCATAATTCATTTTATTTTTCCGAAGAAATACTCAGTACTATGGACTGTGACAAAGAACTTGTCGTCCGTGACAGAGCATCTCTCTTCAATATGCTTATCGGTCTGAACGGATACACCATCTGCAGCGGCGTTATCAGTTCAGAACTTAATGGAACAGATATTGTATCCGTTCCTCTTGAGATAGATGACTACATGGATATCGGCTACATTCTGCCAAATACCATCAAACCATCACCGCTTACACAGCATTATATAAAAATTCTGTGCAGCCTTACTCCTGAACATCCTCAAGTCTAAAGGTGGTAAGGGCATTTGCATCTATATTGTCACTCGCAACTATTCTGCTTGCCTGTCTCTCAACACAGCGCTCAAAATAGTTTCGAACCTCTCTGGCATTTGCGAAATTCTCTTCATCAGAATGAGACATTTCTTCCAAATGCCTTTTTACGTAGTCGCTTGCTTCGCCGGTCAGAACATAGTCCTGACTGTAGCACATAAGATCGTATATCTTATGAAGTTCTTCACCCGTATAATCCGGAAATTCAATAAACTTGTTAAATCTGGATTTGAGTCCGGGATTGGAATCTATGAAATCCTTCATCAGTTCGGTATAACCGGCAACGATCACAACCAGATCCGCTCTGTTATCTTCCATTCTTTTAAGAAGGGTATCGACAGCTTCCTGTCCATAATCCTGCCCCTCAGAATTAGTGAGTGTGTAAGCCTCGTCTATAAAGAGAACTCCACCCATAGCTTCATCACATACCTTCGAAGTCTTCTGAGCAGTCTGGCCTACATAGCCTTCAACAAGTCCTGCCCTATCTACTTCAACAAGCTGCCCCTTACTTACCACGCCAAGCTGATGATATATCTTCGCAAGAAGACGGGCAACTGTGGTCTTACCTGTTCCGGGATTTCCGGAAAATACCAGATGATGTGACATTTCCGGTGTTTTAAGCCCCATCTCTTCACGCAGCTTGCTGACCTTTAATATATTTATCAAGTTGTTTATATTTTTCTTAACAGATTGAAGTCCTATAAGAGAATCCAGCTGTGCCATAAGGTCGTCCAGAGTCTCCTTGTTCTTCTCTGCTTTCACATTTTCCGAAGCCTTTGTTGTTGCAGCATTTTTTTCCGGCTGTGCAACACAAATACCATCAGCACTATCTATCGACATACTTCTGTCGACATTGCCCGTTGGTGTTTTATAAAGCATTTTATTATCAAATCCTGCTCCGGTACCTTCGTACTTCTTATCATAATTATGCATCATGATCATGGCATCCATCTCAGCCTGACTTGTTGTATAAGGTTTATCATACTCATTCTCTCGATATCTTCTGGAAGAATAATGTGTCGAGCCGAGCAATGCACCCAATATGGACCCTCCCGCTCTGCGACCGGAAGAACCACCAAAAAATCCTCTGTTTGAAGAACCGTATGCTCCTGAATACTCTGAAGGCATAGGTCTTACTACTTCAGGTCTATCAATGATACCCATAGCCGCACGCACTTCGGCCGGTGTATGCTCCAAAAGACCAAATCCATCAAGATAATTATTCAGCATCGCTATATAAGCCGATATTCTTTCAGCCTCATAATCACTTACTCCGCTGAACGCCGCAAAATAACATCCAACATCGTTGAATGTATTGATCAGATATTTTGACAGCGCTATCCCATAACCTGCTCTACGTTTATACGGAGAGATATCATCCTTTACAAAATACTGAAGTGAAAGGGGAACCTGCTCAAGAAAATCAGGAGCAAGACATCTGTCTTCCCTGAGCCTCAGAAAGTTCTCCGGAGTTATTACTATCTGAAGACTGTCATTAATAAACGCAACCTGAGCACTTAAACTCGCGCTGTTATCATCATATATATAACCTAAGAAAACCAGCAGATCATCTTTCAGCTGGTTTCTCAGTGTAATTTCCGCATCACGAGGATATATTCCGTTTTTCTTCCATCCTATCTCATCCGCATATGAGAAAGAATAGGTGATCATAGCCTTTACATCTTTAACTACCATAGCCTTAATCCATCCCGATATTAATGTCCATCTACTTATGAAATGCTGTACCAGTTACTCAAAAAACGCTGTACTAAATTATAGTCTTATATGCAGATTAAAGCAAGTAATGTTACTGTTCATAACCGAGTTACTATTCA
>JAFZXD010000198.1 GCA_017616955.1 Eubacterium sp.
ATTTCCTTTTTCCAATCTTCTGACACTTATTCCGTATAGTCCCATTCCTTCAGAAGGAAAAGTAGCGGAATAACTTCCCGGATTATCCGAGGATAGAATCAGCTTCTTGGATTCACCATCGGGAGTTGTATAAACTCCTTCAACAACAGTGTCTTCTGAATATTCGGAAGCCTGATACTTTACCTCTATCTTATCTCTTCTCTTATATACATTCAGAACATCCTCACCTATACCATTTTCCATGCAGGTATAATCAAGTATTCGTTTCCACATCTCTGCGTAGTCCTGCATTCCCGCCAGATCTTTAGCCCAGCTACCGGATGCATTTGTCGTCCACGCAACAGTACTTCCCAGTCCATATTGCCAGCTTGCCAGAAGCGGATCTTCTTCATCCGTACTGATTATCTCACGACTTTCAGGTTTTGCCGTAGTAGCAATGTATGATGAAATGTGCGGAATGCCATCTGAATAAAGTCCCGAAACGAGTTCATTTGACGTATTGACACTCAGACCAAAATCACCGTTTTTAAAATATGTATCTCCGGAAAGATATATCTCTTCAACGAATATCTTGGGAACTTCCGAAGAAGAATCCGAATAGTAATATCTTCCGCCGCATTCTCCGGCAAGTTTCTCAAGAAGCTGGGTATCCGAATCTTCTCCGACCGCAATGGTCGACATAGTTATATTGTTATCATTTATAAACTTCGTAACATCGCTGAAGTCCTTCGTCTCGCCTTCACCGTCCGTAAGAAGCAATATATGCTTTACACCGGCATCGACCTTGGAGATCTCATTTGCCGCCTCCTTAAGACCGGGCTTGATAGTTGTTCCGCCCTGAATTCCTATACCTTCGATGGTACGAGCGATTGCATCCTTGTCTTCAGCTTTGACTATACTCTGTCTCCACGAGAAATTGTTACTAAATGTAAGAACTCCGACATAATCATTCTTAGACAGATTGTTCACAGCTTCAAGAGCAGCATCTACAGCCACATCTATCTTGCTTCTTCCAACCTGCTGTCCGTCTTGAGTAGTTTTACCCGAATCACTCATGGAACCGGAACAGTCTATGACCATTACCAGTGCAAGAGAAGGTGCTTCATTTATTCCTTTAGGAAGCATACTTACCGGCAGGATTTCATCAAGTACCGTATCTCTGTATCCACCGGGAGCAAAGCTCTCCTTTCCACCTGTAACGATCAGTCCGCCACCAAAGTCTTTTACGTAGCTTTCCAGATTCTCCACGAAGCTTTCAGGCATATCCGATATGAATGCGTTATCTATGATTATTGTCTTGTAGTTGAGCATATCCATCATAGTTTCAGGCGCATTTATCGCAGAAACCACTGTCAGATTCACATTGAGAGTTTTCAGCAGATTTTCAAATCCGGAACTATCCTCGGCAAGACCGGATACAAGAAGTACACTTCGAGGCGCCTCAACTACGGAGGCCGCTATGACACTGTTATTCTCAGCCACAGCATCTCCGGCAGCCTCAACTGTTACTCTCTTCTGCTCGATAGCATTTTCACCGGCAGTCCCTTTTATGACAAATGTATTCTCCCCGGGACTCAAACTAACGTTCATCTCGTCCTGAACTTCACTGCTGTTCCATACTTTTATGACTGCATCTGTAGGATAAGAGCTATATACATTTACCTTCATGGAATATGCATCACCAACGGCCATTTTATCAGGCATATCTACATACTCTATATATACATCTCCTGCCATAGTATCCTCAAACATACGAGCACATATCTCGACGTTTTCTTCATTTATTACATTCTGAAGATTGCGGATATCGCCTATCGTCTCTTTTCCGTCCGTAAGAACAACGATACGTCCCACAGAATCATCCGGTATCATTGAAACTGCATGTTTCACCGCATTTTCTATATCTGTTTCCGAAGGATCGGGATTCGAAGCTATGTCCATCAGATCATCGTCACTCACAAATTGATCGGCTATAGCATCTTTTCCGAACGTTACTATTCCGTATTTTTCGCCCGAAGGTTTACTGCTCATGACAGCACGAAGATAATCCTCCAAATCTCCCATACGAGTCAGAAGGCTTCCCGACATATCCACTACAAATATCGTAGCCGTTTTCTTTTTTCTTCCCGGAAGTCGAATTCCGAAAAGTGCCAGTAATACAAGAATAAGAAGTCCAAGACGAATATACAGATCAAGCCCCAGACCCACTCTGTTTCTCAGAGCATATATGATCCAGTCTATAACAAGCATAATAAGTGCCAGAAGAAGACACAGCCATCTGAGAGAACTGAGACGAAGTCCGTCGCCGCCTTTTTCCGCAAATTCATAACCTTCATACGACAGGCTTCCATCACTTTCTTCAGCCGGATATCTCACAACAAAGAATTCTTCTGAAGAATCGCTTATCTTATAGAGTCCCGCCTTTCCGAAGCCGGTAGTTTCTGAGAATCCGGGAGCATCTTCTCGTGTAATCTTCGCATTCTTGCTGACTGTATGACTGATCTCAGGAACATCACCTGCGGTTATATATGTGCTCTGGATCATCTTGTCATTTGACAGATATGCTACCGCATCAGCTACAAAGATTGGAAATTCTGCCATAAGCGGAAGTTCACTGTTTCTTATATCGAATCCCAGAACAACACATTTAATTCCTTTATTATCGCCGTAATAAGCAACCGTCTTTTCTGTTCCGTCTTCTCCGGTAACAACCATCAGCGGCTCTGCCCAATCCGGCGTCTTTAAAACACTGAGCTCACTCGCGCCAAATGAATAATTGGACATATCAGTTATAAGATCACCGGTTTTCACTGTAACCATAGCTCCACTGATATGTTCACTATCCTCATCACTATATCCCTGAACCAGTCTCGGGACATCCTTGATCACGAGATCTGCTCTGTCGTAAATAGCTATCTTTTCATCTTTGGAATCTTCTATATCACTATCTGTAGCTACTTTTATGACAGTATTTCCCGTAGCTGCCATATAAGCTTTCTCGAAGTATATATTACCCACTCCGACAAGATAACACTGCGTATCAACAACCTTATCTACAACAGCATACGCCGTGTTATCGCTGTCAAGTCCATCCTGCATATCAGGTTTCGAAGTATCTTTAAAGCGTATAGAACTCAGCTGTGCTTTTACATAGTTTCCGGATATAGATTTGCCCAGCATAAGAACTGTATTGGAATCATGTTCCGAAACATCTACCGTTCTGACCTCGATCAGGTTATCCTTCTCATCATAAAGAGATACATCAAATACCGCTGTTCCTTCGCCTGTCACGATAAATGACATAGCAACATCATAGAGTCCTTCTTCATTTTCTCTGATACTCAGCTGTGATATACCTACATTACATGCCGGTTCTCCGTATATTCTGACTTCTGCCCCAAGCTTTGCAGCCATCATTTCCAGAGACTCCGCTCCATCACCGTCAGTAAGGATCAGAACCTTCTTAGCGTCCAGAGATTCTATAGCACTTTCTGCCTTACTGATATCTCCCGCTTCGTCTGTAGGTTTGAGTCCCGAAAGCACTCTTTTCAGTCGGATCTTATCTCTGCTTGAACTTATCTCATTCTGAATTTTTCCGGAACATGTCACTATACTGATCTCCCCGGAAGAATTATCCACATAGTCCTTTGCATCAAGAATAGCCTGTTCAAATCTCGTAGAATTCTTGCCATTCATTTTAAATGACATACTACCGGAAGTATCTATAACGATAACAGTCTTTTCGGAATAACCGGATTTGCCCATCTTTATAGCCGGAGACATAGCCGCAAACATCAAAAGAAGAAGAGCTGCAATCTCAAGAAACATCAAGATATTCTTGATGAGTTTTCTTGCAAATGTAGCACTTCTTTCATTTCGTTCTGCTTCCTTCCAAAGCATAAGTGAAGGCATAACCTTAGTTATACCCTTTGGTTTCAGCATATATAAAATTATGATAATAGGGACTCCCACCAAAAATATCAGTGGGATCAGTGAACCAAATGTCATACCCTCTGCTCCGTTTTTATGATAAAGAAATAATTCCTGCGTTCAGTCCGCGTCTTCCTTTTGTGTATCTATGAGAGAAAAACAGATCATGATTCTTCATAGTACATAATCTAGTATTATAAATGTGCGACAGCTTAAGACCGGCATTCGCAAGAATCACTTCATTCAGCGACCAGAGATTAAGCATATATCTTTTTCTAAACTTAACGGTTCTGAATATATCATAAGACGCACCGGGCAGCGGCTGAATAACCCCTTTATAGGTATATGGTATCTCTCTGCCACCATCCGTATAGCTTCCGGACTTACAATTAACCCAAACGTCATTACTCTTTTCTATTTCCGTATAGCTTACATTATCGTCACTCATGTCAACAAAATTGCATCTGTAAACCTGTTTGATGACATTTTCATCCACTTCGTAGTTATCAGCACTGATAGAAGGACCTATAACCGCATGGATATTCTCCGGAAGACAGCCAAATTCCTCAACCATTTTAAGGACAGTTTTGGCAGCTATTCCCGCAACCGTTCCACGCCATCCGGCATGCACACTTCCGATAACTCGGCTGATTGGATCAGCAAGAAGAATCGGAACACAGTCGGCCGCATATACGATAAGCGGAAGATTCTTCACATTCGTAATCTGAGCATCTACGTTCTCGTGAGTCAGAGGTCGTGTAATCCCATCACCTGCATCTTCTTCTTTTACCACAAGGATGTTGTCGTTATGCAGCTGATTCGGGCAGGATATTCTGGTGTAATCTATACCCATGCTTTCACCGATTCGTCTGTAATTCTCCATCACCTTTTCCACGTCATCGTCAAGATGAATGCCCATATTGAGAGACTCATATATTCCCTCACTGACTCCACCAAGTCTGGTGGTGAATCCATGCTTTATTCCATTCAGTTCCGTAAAACCTTTAACCTGGACAAACGGCGCTTCACCATCCACATTCAGTGTACGGTTATACCCATTCATCAGGTCACTGTAATTCATGTCTACTATACTTCTTGCTGTTTCTATATCCAAATCTAAAATACTCCGTTATTGCTCCGTTATTCTACGAAAACGTAAAATGCCGGTTTTGCTTTATAATCACCATCGAACAGAAGCGGACACTGGAGCGATTCTCCATTCGCACCGCCACCTACGTTACTCATCTGCTGAAGCCATGAATATGTATCAATAACTCCCCAGAGAGTAATTCCCGAAACTGTGATTCCATCTTCTTTGTTCAGTTCTTTTAACTTCTCATATATGGCTTTGTAATAATCAGCCTGACGCTCGTATTCTTCAGGAAGCTTCTCCTCCGTACCGTCAAACATAGGACTTGCCTTAACATCGAGCTCTGTCAGCATTACCTTACCCACAACTTCGGCATATGCTTTTGCTGCATCCTCGATCTGTCCGGCAGTCGGTGCACTTACAGTGTAATGTCCCTGCATTCCAAAGCCATCTATTCTTGTTCCTTCTGCATCCTTTACATCTTGAATAAGCTGAATGATTCCTTTTCTTTTCAGAGTGTCACACTCATTATAATCGTTATAATAAAGTTCGAGATCAGTTGGTGCATACATGTTGGCAAACTTAAATGCATTTATAATAAACTCATTGCTTTCATATACTTTCCACCAGCTCGACTTACTTCCGTGAGTTGAATCCGTAAGCTTGTCATTTCCCGGTTCCAAATCACTTCTATAGGTATGCGTGCTGTCGCTGATTGCTTCATTTACAACATCCCAGCCATAGAACATTCCCTTGTACTTACTGTCTTCTCCGGTATAATACTCAAGGACTGACTTGATATACCATTCAAGTCGCTTGTTCATCTCTTCGGATGAGACATACTCATTGTTCTTATCATAGCCCTCATGGAAGAACCACTCAGGAGTCTGCGAATGCCATACAAGTACATGACCTCTTATCTTGATCAGCTTATTGGGATTCGCATCGTTCCATTCTTTTATCTTATCTAAAATGTTATCCGCTCTGGAAAAATCCAGTTTAGGAACCACTATGGTCTCACCGTTAAGCTCTACTTCCTGAAGACGGCTTTCCGAGATTGAATCATTACTATATCCAAATAATGCATCCGGCTTAAGTTCATTTTCCAGAGTAACAGCATTAAAATGCTTTTCAACAAGCTTCATAAGATTCTTGTCATTTACACCCGCTCCGACACATGTTCCGCATATTGCATCCGGTCCAAGTCCCTTATCCGATGCTACAGCTGAACGAAGGTCAGGAATATTCGTTTCAATAACTGAATCTGCGCTTTCAGTACTCTTTGCATCAGCTGTTGTTGAGTCCCCTTCGGAGGCTTCACTTGTTGCTGTATCTGCAGCCTCTGTAGTTTTTTCTTCTGTTATATCTTCTGTCTTTTCTTCTACACTTTCCGTTGTCGCTACTGTGTTGTCATCAGCAGCCGGCTGTGTACCGCAGCCACAGATTGAGATCATCATGGATGCCGCAAGGCTTGCGCACACAACACCTTTAAAAACCTTCTTCATATTATTCCCTCAAATATATAGTCTTACTTCATGAATACAAAACTTTCCAGTTCAAACAGACCTCTTCCCTTGAAGTAGTCTCCCATCCATCCTTCGTATTCTGTCTCGAATGTGAAGAATACAGAATGTCTTCCCGTTACAGCTTCGATGACTGTCTGAACCACTTCATCGTCATGTCCGATCTTCACACTGCCTATCTTTCTTCCAACTGTGTCGCAATCTTTTAATCTGTCAGAGCTATCTGTACCGTCTATATAGATATTCATGGTACAATCACATCCCAGACCTCTGATCTTGGCAGCGAATTCCATAGTCTTGCTTCCGAAGTCTTCTCCGAAGTCAAAGTACTTATATCCTATAACAGTTTCCTCTGTTATATTTCTGATAAATCTTTCGAATACATTTCTCTCCGAGATAAATGCCCCTCCCGTAAGAACACATGCTATATCCGCATCCGTTATCTCATATGGGTTAAGCGAATCCTGGAATCCGAGAGATGTAGTCTCAACCATAGGTATAGTTCCATCCGGAAGTATCTCTATCTTCTCAACACAGCCACGTCTTGACATGATAGTTCCGTTAGTCATTCGATGATAGAATATGTACCACTGTCCGTTAACATTCATGATCGAACCGTGGTCATTTCCACCCGGATAATCTATTCCACTGTCCACAATAAATCCTCTGAATTTGAAAGGACCAACAGGGCTGTCTGAAGTAGCATAAGCTAACTTAGGACATGCATTCGGTGAATAAATCATGTAGTAAGTATCGCCTACTTTACGCATTGAAGCAGCTTCGAAGAATAACTTATCATGTGAATCAAATCCATCTTCAGGTCTTTCCTCACATGGTATAAAGTTCTCAACCAGTGTTCCGTCAAGGATCTCGTACATATTGTCTGCATTAAGTTCTGCAAGAAATGACTTCAGATATCCACAGTATATATAAACCCTTCCATCATCATCCACAAATACACCCGGATCTATAAACTGGCCATCGCCACATACTTCTTCCGGAATGGAATACTTATACTGTGACAATAATTTAAAAGGGCCCTCAGGTCTGTCACTTACAGCAACACATCCCCTCTTCAGCTCAATATAAGCATAGAGATAATACTTTCCGTCCTTCTCAACAACGTCAGGAGCAAAAAGTCTTCCATCATCACCAGTCCAATCTGTATCGGACTCGTGATCTCTTGTCTTTCCTACTCTGAAAATCTCCCCGTGACATACCCAGTTTCCCGGATCATTTACAGGTGCACTCCAACATTTTAAAA
>JAFZXD010000199.1 GCA_017616955.1 Eubacterium sp.
AAAAATAGCCATAAAAACCTCCTTATAAAAACAAATAATATAATAGTATACTTAATCCTTCTTCAAAAGAAAAAGGACCTGAGCGTAGAGCTCGGTCCAGGAATAATAACCTAAATCAAACCGTAGCACTCCATCGAAGAAAACTCTGCGATGACAGTCCCTGAACTCTTAATCCAGGTCCCAGCAATATCAAGCATCCGAAATACTTAATACACTTCGGCAGTTCATCCTTTCATACAGCTTCATTCGGTTCGGCTCCGTCCACTGAATTACTGATAATCACCGCATCCTCTACACATACAAAACATATTATCACTCACTATAACCTATGTCAACAGCGAAACAGCAATTTCCACTATATCTATCAAGAAAACTCCTTACTGCTTCTCTGTCTCATAGCCTCATAACTGATCAGCCCTGCGGAAAATGCCGCATTGAGACTTTCTACTTCACCTTTCATAGGAATCTTTATAAGCTTATCCGCAGATCTACTTACTTCTTCCGAAAGTCCCGCTCCTTCATTGCCTATAAGAAATGCCACCGGCCCGGTAAGGTCTGTTTCATACATGGTCGAACCGTTAAGATGCATTCCGAATACACTAACACCTTTTTCCTTCAGTTTCTCTATATCTCCTATAATATCCCGACTGATAACTATATTCTTTCTGAATACAGAACCCATAGTCGATCTGATAACCTTCGGGCTGTATATATCTACCGAATCAAAGCTTACAAGTATACCTGTCACTCCCGCTCCTTCGGCAGCTCTTATTATGGTTCCCATATTTCCGGGATCCTGAAGTCTTTCTACTATAAGAATAAGCGGCGGTTCACTTCCATCACCAAAGAGATCATCTATCTCATTCTTTTTCATTTTAACCAGCGCAAGAATCCCCTGCGGTGTCTCAGTATCACACAAGTGTTTTATAACCGAATCGCTTACCAGGAAACATTTTCCATTCACAGTCGCACGATCTACCAGCTTCTTTAATCTGTCGTTATTCAGAATACTCTTATCATAGAAATCCTGAGTAAAGAACAAAGTGTCAAGGTATTCTTCCGGAATCTCCTGCGTCATACGTATCCCTTCCACGGCATACAGTGATGCATTCCTTCTCTCCTTTGCACTTTTCATGAGCTTTGTCACCATCTTGACCTTGTCATTGTTTGGTGATGTTATCATTTCCATTTTGCTCATATCTCCTTTACTACTGTTTCTTTTCTCTCACTATAACTCTATCCGAACCGAATTCCAATTTGAGTGCTTCTTCAATTCCGGTTTTCAGATCAACGCTTGCCGCCATTCTCTTTGCCTGCTTTTCCTTCTTAAGCTGTACAAAAACCGGTGTATATCCAATATGTTCGCCGAGTACAGTCTCAAGACTCTTCTGTCCATTCAGAAATGTCTCCATATCATCATATAGTATCCAGACTTCTTTCTTCTCAGCTTCCTTCTGATTTATCTTTTCGGTCAGCGAATAGATTTCGGAAGCAAGAATCTTGCTGTCTCTCTCCGATACCTGTGATCTACCCTTTACTATGATGGCCTGATTCTCTGTCAGGAGTCTCCTGTACTTTTCATATACCTTAGGGAACACAACAACTTCTACTGTTCCGTACAGATCTTCCAACTGGATAAATGCCATATTCTCGCCATTTCTGGTAAGCTTCTGATTCACACTCTCAATAAGTCCACCGATAGTATACTGCATATTATCCTTGGCACCGGTTTCAAGAGTCTCTTCATCTATTACAAAATCAGCTGTGGTAATATTTGTCAGCTTCTCAAGCATATCCTTCACATCATCAAGCGGGTGTCCGCTGACATACAGACCAAGGATGTCCTTTTCACCACTGAGCAGAATATCCCTTGAAAATTCCGGAACATCAGGATACTTGACTTCAAATGCCTTCGCTTCTTCTTCCTGCATAAAGTCAACCAGAGACATTTGTCCGGAAGCATTTTTCTTCTTCTCCTCATTAACCTGATCTATGATACTCGGATACACCATAGTCATCTGTCTTCTGTTCACGCCGAAGCTGTCAAATGCCCCTGCCATCACAAGACTTTCTACGGTTCTCTTGTTGGCCTCCTTGCCGGACATTCTGGATATAAAGTCTTTGAGATCCTTAAACTTTCCGTTAGTCTCTCTTTCTTCTATTATCGCATCCACTACAGCGTCACCAATAGACTTGATAGCAGACATTCCGTATCTTATGTTTGAGCCTGAAACAGAGAATCCTTTCTTTCCCTCATTTACATCCGGAGGAAGCATCTTGATTCCCATCTTCTTAACAGCTTCGATATACTTCATAAGCTTAGTGGAATTATCTCTTACCGAAGTAAGGAGTGCCGCCATGAAATCCAAAGGATAGTAACATTTGAGATAAGCAGTTTGATATGCAACTACAGCATACGCCGCAGCATGTGACTTGTTAAATGCATAACTGGCAAAGTCTGTCATCTCATCGAATATCTTATTGGCAATCTCTTCGCTTATTCCATTGTTTATACAACCCGGAACACCTTTTTCCTTATCTCCGTAAACAAAGTATTCCCTCTCTTTTGCCATTACAGAAGCTTTCTTCTTGGACATAGCTCGTCGAACCAGATCCGAACGACCGAGACTGTATCCTGCAAGTGCCATAACTATCTGCATAACCTGTTCCTGATAAACTATACATCCATATGTAGGTTCAAGGATAGGTTCCAGCTCCGGAGTATCATACTTGATAGGTTCCGTATTGTTCTTACCTTTTATATACTGAGGTATAAAGTCCATAGGACCCGGACGGTAAAGTGATATTCCGGCGATAACATCCTCTATACTCTGAGGTTTAAGCTCTTTCATGAATCCTTGCATTCCGGAACTCTCGAGCTGGAATATACCATCACATTTACCCGAAGATATAAGCTGAAATACTGCAGGATCTGTCATCTCCAGATTCTCCACATCCACATCTTCTCCGGTTCTTTCCTTTATACTCTTTATAGCATCTTTTATTACCGTAAGGTTTCGAAGTCCCAGGAAATCCATCTTAAGAAGACCCAGTTCTTCCAAAGTATCTTTTTCATACTGAGTGGTAACAGGTGCATCAGCTCCGTTCTTGCACAGAGGAACGAATTCGACTATAGGTTCTCGACCTATAACAACTCCGGCCGCATGCATAGACGCATGTCTTGGAAGTCCCTCCAGCTTTTCGGACATATCCACCAGATATTTTATCTCATCACTCTCAGAATAATACTTCTTAAAATCAGGACTTTCTGATAGTGCTTTCTTTATAGTCATTCCAGGAGTACCCGGAATTGATTTCGCAACCATATCCACAGTCTTAAGCGGGATGTCGAGCGCTCGTCCAACGTCTCTGATACAGTTTCTGGCTGCAAGTGTTCCAAAGGTTACTATCTGTACAACCTTCTCCTCACCGTATAGTTCAGAAACATAATCTATAACAGCCTGTCTTCCTTCAGGCGCAAAATCCACGTCTATATCGGGCATGCTGACACGTTCCGGATTCAGGAATCTCTCGAAGATAAGGTTGTATCTGATAGGATCAATATTTGTTATCTTCAAGCAGTATGAAACTATACTTCCGGCCGCAGATCCTCGTCCCGGTCCAACACCGATATCATGTTCACGGGCATAGTTGATGAAATCCCATACTATAAGGAAATAATCAACATATCCCATATTTTTTATGGTATTCAATTCATAAGATAATCTTTCAACAAGGGTTACTTTCTTCTCATCTTCTCCACCCTGTCCATCAGACTTATCCAGTTCTTCTATTCTGTACGGAGTTACCTCAGCATGACCTGTGAGAACCATATCATATCTCTCACACAGTCCCTTTACCGCAAGATGAGTCAAATATTCAAATGCGTCTTCAAATCCTTCCGGCACATCATACTTCGGAATCTTCTGCTCACCGAATACAATATTTACATTACATCTTTCGGCAATCTTATGTGTATTCTCAAGAGCCTGTTTCGCATATGGGAAAAGCGCAGCCATCTCTTCTTCTGACTTGAGGAAGTATTGTCCTCCCTCGTACCTCATACGTTGCTCATCTTCCACCTTTGTCGCAGTCTGTATGCACAGAAGGATATCATGAGCCTCCCAGTCTTCTGCATGTATATAATGAGAATCATTCGTGCATATGAGATCGATCCCCGTCTCCTGAGACATTCTCATAAGGTCTGTATTAACTATAGTATCTTCGGAAAGGCCATGATCCTGCATTTCCAGTAAGAAGTTTCCTTCACCAAATATATCCCTATATTCCAGAGCAGCTTTCTTAGCTTCGTCATAAAGTCTTCTTCTCAGGTAAAATGCCACCTCACCCTGAAGGCAGGCCGAGGTACAAATGATTCCTTTGCTGTACTGTCTCAAAACTTCCTTATCAACTCGAGGTTTATAGTAGAAACCTTCAGTGAAGCCCTTGGTAACTATCTTAGTAAGATTACTGTATCCCTCATCGGTTTCAGCCAGCAAAATAAGGTGGTAATACCTCTCATCATTGGCACCCACCTCTCTGTCGAATCTGCTATTTGGAGCGACATAGACCTCGCATCCGATTATAGGCTTAATTCCGACTTTCTTACATTCTTTATAGAATTCCATGGCACCGTACATGACTCCATGGTCTGTTATAGCCAGACTATCGAATCCCAGTTCCTTTGCTCTGGCAACCAATTCGGGAATCTTAGCCGAACCATCCAGCAGACTATACCCTGTATGTACATGTAAATGCGTAAATGCCACGTTTATCTTCTCCTTTAATGATTCTTTCGTAAAGTCTTAATATCTCTGTTTCTTCTTGCCTGATATTTGGCAGTAAGTTCTTTCTCGTATTTCTGTCCGAGTTTTTTCTCCAGTTTCTTTTTATACTGCTGTCTCTTACAATACATCTTATAAGCTTTCATATATCTTCTGGCATAGGCAAATGTCTCATCCTCTCCTTTTTCAGCCAGCATTGTAAGAAGTATTCCCAGTTTTTTTCTCACATACGGATGCATTGCACCTTTTGATTTACCATTTTCAAAATAATCCAATGCACTTCTGTCTGTGTAATTTTCTCTCTTATATATCTTACTTGCTGCAACTCTGTCGCAGAACATTTCAACTATATAATTATCAGGCATTTTCATACCTGTCATACTTCCGTCTCGTTTATCCAGATCATAATCGATCCAGTATTCTAAATGATGTTTATTCCTTCCCTTATGATGAAGCCAGGATGAAGTATAACCCTTATCTTCTCTCTCTGCTTCATTTGGACTTCTTGTACCCTGATAGTATTTTGCACCCACCAGAAATTCTGTCGGCGAATACTTTGACAGATCATGAAGAATTCCCTGCCAATAGAGTCCGCATCTGAAACAGTTTTTTCCTACTTCATATTTATGTTCATTTATAGTAGAGAGATGTTTATACCATTTCTTATTCTTTATGTCCGATAAAAATTGAATCATCTTACATCCTTTCCCCAAAAGAGATTTTCATGTTAAAGCAAGATAAGCGGGACAAATGTTGTTATCCATTGTCCCGCTTCGGTATTATACTTCTGCCTTCCAAAGTCCATGTAGATTGCAGTATTCATATGCTTCTTTAACCTTATCTCCTTCGGCAAGAGCGAATACAGCAACAGGCTTATCTTCAGGTGACAGGATCTTACGCTGTCTTCCCTGCTCTGTTTCAATAGCTATCCACTGAATATAGTGAGCTTCCATCATAGGATGTTCTACCGAACCAACTGTAACTGTTACAGTATTACCATCAATCTCAACAACAGGAACATGCTTTTCACCAGCTGCGTCAGTAGTGTTAGGCACTACCTCAACCATAGATTCGCCGCAACATTTTACGTCACATGCGTCCTTATTAAGATATGAAATCATATTGTTACATTTTGTACATTTGTATACCTTCATATGAAAACCCCTCCTTTTAAGTATATGTCATAGAGTATAACAGAGATTGATTTCATATACAAGAAAAGGCACAAATAAACAGAACCTATCTTGTACTTTTATCGTATGGAATTCCTTCAGCCTTTGGTGCTCTCGAATTACGAGATGTAAATGCCAATACAAGAAGTGATATAACGTATGGCATCATGTTATATACCGAACCCGGAATATTGAGATTTGCAAGAAAATCAAATCCTGTATATACATTTGAAAGAGCTCTGAAGAATCCGAACAAGAGTGCTGCAAGAGCTATATTGATTGGTTTCCACTGACCGAATATCATAACCGCAAGAGCAAGGAATCCAAATCCCGCAACTCCGGTTTCAAACTTCCACTCGGATACTCCGGCTGTTATATAGATAATACCGCCGAGTCCTCCAAGAAATCCTGATATCAGAACTCCTGCCCATCTCATCTTATAAACGCTGATTCCAACACTGTCTGCAGCCTGAGGATGTTCTCCACAAGCCATAAGTCTGAGTCCGAATCTCGTTTTGTACAGGAGTACAAAAGATACGATAAGCATGATTAACGATATTAATACAAACCAGTTAAATGAGAATCCACCGATATTTACAACAAATGCCTTCTTAGCTATACCATATCTGACAGTAGAAGAAACATTATCAGGATTCTCTGCTATATTTATAGATTTTACCATAACGGTAGCAAGTGCTGTTGCAAGCATATTCATAGCTATACCGACAAGCGTCTGATCGGCACGCAGATTAATACTTGCCACTGCCAAAAGACACGAATAAATCATTCCTGCCAAAACAGATACAAGTACCACCACAAGAATAACAAGAATAGATGACATATTCTCCGGAAGGTTCTTCATTGTAAGTGCACCGCCCAGAGCACCTATTACCATTATTCCTTCAAGCCCAAGATTGATCACTCCCGAATGTTCAGAGAAGCATCCACCAAGAGCTACTAGCATGAGAACCGATGCAAAAAGCAAGGTATATTGTAAAAGAAGTAACATCAGTCCTCACCTCCCTTTTTCGCTTTATTCTCAGCTTTACGAGCCAGAATGCGGTTCATATACATCTTGAAGAATAATACGAAACCACAAAGATATATGATTATAGAACTGATTAGATCGGATATCTGAGAAGGATATACTTCCTTATCAAGATAAGATCCACCACTGGTAATATGCTGAATAAAGTAAGATGAGAATATAGTTCCTATCGGATTAAGTCCGCCAAGAAATGTAGCAGCTATACCATTGAATCCCATTCCCGGAACACTTGACTGTGTAACAGCCCACTGTTCATATCCCGTAAGGTACAGGAAAGCAGCTCCGACACCTGCAAGCATACCGCCTATAATAAGTGTGAGAATTATATTCTTCTTCTCACGCATACCGCTGTATTTTGCACCTTCCTTATTATATCCGGTTGCCTTTAATTCATACCCAAGTACTGTCTTGGAAAGGATAACCTGTATAATTATTGCAATAATCACAGCTAACGGAATAGCTATAGTTACATACTTATTATTAGAGAACATTTTCTCCATTCCCAATGTAGGAAGAAGTGCTGAAGGATTGGTAGAGTCCAACGTAAGTGTATATGGACTGGATGTTTCCTTAACACTTGATAAAAGCATATTTACCGAATAGAGACCAATCCAGTTAAGCATAATACCGGATATTACCTCATTTACATTGAGATATGCCTTCAAAAAACCAACGATTGCTCCAAATACCGCTCCGGCAACCATAGCAAAGAGAATGCAGACTATCCAAGGTAGCTTTAATGCAAGGGCCGCATATAGGCAAGCTCCTGCTCCGACAACATACTGTCCTGCAGCTCCTATATTGAAAAGTCCGGCCTTGTAGCAAAACTGAATTGACAACGCACACATAAGAAGAGGTGCTGTCTTTACAAGTGTTGCTCCCAAATACTTCATCTGTGCAGGAACACTTGGATATGTAAAGTAATTTTTCAGAATAGTTACGATCGCTTTATTTGCCCCTGCAGGATTGATAATAAGGAGAACTATATATCCTATCAGAAGTCCAACCACAATACAGAGAAGCGATGTAATGATCGATTGTACAGCATCATTTTCTAAGATGCTTCCTTTCTTTTCTTTCATATATTTACCTCTTTCCTCTTTGCCCCCGACATATACATTCCAAGTTCTTCACGAGTTGTTTTCTTTGGATCAAATTCTCCAACCAGCTCGCCTTCATACATAACCAGTATTCTATCGGAAACCGAGAGAACCTCTTCAAGTTCAAGAGAGATCAATAATACAGCGTGTCCCGCATCTCTCTGAGCTACTAACTGACTATGAATGTATTCAATCGCTCCTACGTCCAGTCCACGAGTTGGCTGAACTGCAATCAAAAGATCAGGATTCTTATCTATCTCTCTGGCAATGATGGCCTTCTGCTGATTACCACCCGACATACTTCTGGTTATTGTCTGTGCCCCCTGACCCGAACGTATATCATACTGCTCTATAAGCTTATCAGCATATTCTTTTATAGCACCCTTTTTTAAGAATCCGGCCTTAGTAGAAAAATCTGATTCAAAATATCTCTGAAGAACGAGATTATAAGCAAGCGGATAATCCAATATAAGACCATGCTTATGTCTGTCTTCCGGAATATGGCTCATTCCCGAAAGCGAACGCTCTCTGATAGAGCTTTTGGATATGTCTTTCCCCGAAAGAGTTATATTTCCGGATACCAAAGGTTCCAGACCTGAAAGTCCATATACGAGTTCTGTTTGTCCATTGCCATCTATACCGGCTATACAGACAATCTCACCACCTCGTACTTTAAATGACACATCCTTTACCGCATTATTTGAATGAATCTTAGATGCAACAGTAATATGATCAACATCGAGTACTACTTCACCCGGCTTTGCAGGTTTCTTTTCTACTTCAAATGTTACATTTCTGCCTACCATCATTCGGCTGAGATCTTCTTTTGTAGTATCGGCTATATCAACCGTTCCTACATATTTTCCACGACGAAGAACTGTACATCTGTCAGCAACCGACATTATCTCGTTAAGCTTATGTGAGATAAACAGGATTGACTTTCCTTCCTTTGCCAGTTCTCTCATGATATTCATCAGTTCATCAATCTCACCCGGAGTCAGAACTGCTGTAGGCTCATCGAATATAAGAATCTCATTATCACGATATAACATCTTGAGAATCTCTGTTCTCTGCTGCATACCTACCGTGATATCTTCAATCTTGGCATCGGGATCAACTTTAAGTCCATACTTTTCGGAAAGCTCCATAACCTTCTTACGAGCTTCATCCTTTTTAAGTATTCCGTTCTTTGTTGTTTCCACTCCCAGAATAATATTATCCAAAACAGAGAAACACTGTACTAATTTGAAATGCTGATGTACCATACCTATTCCGAGGTCATTAGCATCATTGGGGTTATTTATCTTAACTTCTTTTCCGTCCTTATAGATGCCTCCCTCTTCAGCTTGATAAAGTCCAAAGAGAACACTCATCAGTGTGGATTTACCGGCACCATTTTCTCCTAAAAGAGCGTGAATCTCCCCATGCCTAAGCTGTAATGTAACGTCGTCATTTGCCACTATGCCCGGGAAACGTTTTGTAATATTCCGCATTTCGATTGCATATTGCGTACTCAAGGCATTTCCTCCTTAAATTAAGGCAGAGTACGCTATGCGAAAACTCTGCCTTTCTCTTTAATCACCGATTAACTGTTTGATAATCAATATATGTTATTTGATATTTCCCTGGAAGTTAATCTTTACAGTGTCTGATGCAGGCTGTTCTGCAGATGTATCATCAGAAACCTTGATCTCTCCACTTACAAGTTTTCCAACTAATGCCTTGTAATCATCCTGTGTAAATTCATCACACCACTGTGTAGAATCAGGAAGCTGTACATAGTTAGCTGTTAAGTCATCAGCAGATACAAGTCCAAGGCTCTGAACCTGACCCTTGTACTCATCCCACTTACCATCTTTAACTGCTGTAAGAAGTGTATTAACTGTAGCTGTAAGACCCTTCATTGCTGAAGTAATTGTCATTCCATCACCATAGTCAGGATCAATGATAGGAGCCTGATCTACGTCAACACCGATAACTTTCTTATTAGCCTTCTGAGCTGCTTCACAAGCTGATGTGTAGATACCACCACCACAAGCGAATACTACTTCTGTTCCACCTGAGTACCATGTATCCATAGCTGCTGTGATATCAGCATCTCCGTAGAACTGATTACCGTATGCATAGTTAAGTTCAACATCTGAAAGTCCAAGTTCTTTAGCTGCATCGCTTGCTCCCTGAACAAATCCGTAACCATAACGGATAACTGCAGGAACTGCCATACCACCAAGGAATCCAAGTTTCTTATATCCCATCTTTACAGCTGCATAACCTGCCATATATCCAGGAAGCTCTTCTTTATATACTGCGCTGTAAACATTATCCTGTGAATATGAATCCTTTCCAGCTGCAGTACTGAGATCATACTCAGATACATCAAGAGCGATGTACTTTGCATCAGGATACATCTCAGCTGTTTCTACGATAGCTTCTGCAAATGCATATCCCGGAAGAACCAGAACATTGTATCCATCTGCTACAGCCTTATCGATCATTGCAACACGCTCAGCTGTTGAATCACCTTCAGGCTTATAATATGTAAAATCTACGCTGTTTGCATCTGTGAATGCTTTACAAGCTTCATATGTTGTCTGGTTGAATGACTGGTCTGTGATATCACCA
>JAFZXD010000200.1 GCA_017616955.1 Eubacterium sp.
CTTCTAGGCTGCAGAAAATAAGGAGGAAAAAATGATACGTAAAATATTAAAAAAGATCGGAAAAGTATTGCTGATAATCCTTGGCATACTTTTACTGGCCGTTGCCGTATTGGCCGTAAGACATAATATTAAAAGTAAAAAAGACGCCGCTTACTTCAGCGACGCATATGGCAGTTACTACACTCTCAGCACAGGTGAAAGGATCAATTATACTTTCTATGACAGTCCTGCGGAAGACGTAGCTGTTATCATCCCTGCTCTGGGATGTTCATCCGTACACTATGAATTTGATACTTTTGCAAAAGAACTTTCCGATAAATATAAGATAGTTATATACGAACCTCTTGGGTACGGTCTGAGCGATGAAACAACACGCACAAGAACCTCTGAGAATTATTGTCTTGAGCTTCATGAATTAATCTCATCTCTCGGATATGACAAATATACACTTATAGGACATTCGATATCTGGAATATACGCTCTCAAGTATGCAAATATGTACCCTGAAGAGGTTGAAGCTTTTATCGGAATCGATTCATCGGTGCCAAAGCAGACGGATATATGTCCTGAATCAGCCACACCGGAAAACATGTATAAGACATATAAGGTTATAAAGCCATTACTTATCGACACCGGAATATACAGAGTTATGACAGAACTCTCTTTTAATTCTACATTGGACCAAATACCAACGCTCTCCGAAGAGGAAGGAAAAAAATACTTAGCCCTGAGTTGTACAAATCAGCTTAATGATACTCAGATGGACGAAGTTCGTGAGATGGCCAACAATATGGAAGAACTCCGAGATGTTAAGTTCCCGGAAAGTATTCCTGTTCTCTATATGGTATCGGCTGACAACTGCTCGATGGTTCCTGAATGGGAGGCCGCACATGCGGAGCTTGTCACAAACCCAAACGGAAAGGTAGTAAAGCTCGATGGTCCTCACTACCTTCACCTTTACAATCTGTCTTCAGTTATCGAAACAATCGAGAATTGGAATCCGTAATATTCTTTCTATAGAAAAAAAACAGAGCCCGTCAGCTTTTAGCTGCGGGCTTTTCCTCTGTTATAATATGCGGAGATTTATCCTTTATTTTAGCAAACAGATCACTGATTTCTTCTGATATATTATCGCTGACATATCCATTTATCAGAACTTCCGACAGAACAAACTCCTTATCATCCTCTGCTACAGCAACTATTCTGTACTTTCCGTTATTCATCACTCCATAGGTAGGACGATCTTTGATCATCTCACTGTTTGGAGGATCCTGCTTGTCGCTGTATATCTTTTTTATTTCAGAAACTTTAAGTGCAGTCTGATTGAAACTGAGATTTCCGATATCACATGTAAATCCGGCTAATATATTCTCCGTAATGTATATGTGCAGGATCGGAAACCATACCGAATTCTCGTTACACGCTTCTGTATCTATCTCATCTGCCGTTATTCCACTTATCGATTCAATACGTTGAGACATCACAAGCTGCCCTGCATTTATTATAACCACAGCCGCTCCGCCTGCCACGAAGATTTCTCCGAGTAGAGACATATCCATAAAATAAAGTGAAATGCCTACTAACGCAATTACTACTCCTACTGCCATCAGTCCAAGTTGAAATGAATATAGTGATCTTATGTTTTTATTCTTATATATTATCTTCATAGTCTTAAAAATCTACCGGTTACTACTGCCCGAATCTAAATACCAATTCGCATCTATTTAATAAACCTATGCATTAATTATAATATATAATCGAGAAAAAGGAAGCTGTTTTCACGCTCGTTAATCTAAAATTCCTGACGCTTCTTTCAGAAGTTCAATGATAGGAAGATGCTGTGGGCATACTCCCTCACACTGTCCGCAGGAGATACAATCTGCTGCTTTACCACTCCTTGTAATAAGTCCCGAATAGAAGTTCTTTGCACGCCAGTCATCCGGATATCGTCTCAGAGTATTAACTGTTCTGAAAACATCCGGAATACTGATCTGCATAGGACATCCCGGAGTACAATACTTACAAGCAGTACATCCTATCTGCGGAATACTCAGGATATCTTCCGTAACTTCATTTATAGCACTCATTTCTTCCTGTGAAAGCGGTTCAAAACTTGTGAAAGTGGATATATTATCATCCATCTGCTCCTCAGTGGACATTCCAGACAGGATAGTCATAACTCCGGGCAGTGACCCTACATATCTGAGAGCCCATGAAGCGATGGACTTATCAGGTCTTATAGCTTTAAACTTAGCCTCCTGCTCAGGCGCCAGACTCGCAAGCATTCCACCTCGTATAGGTTCCATAACGATAATAGGTATATTTCTATCATGCAGGATATTATAAAGCTCTTCAGACCTGACAACCGGATTGGTTCTGTCCAGATAATTCAGCTGTATCTGAACGAACTCTACCTCGGGATGCTCATCAAGAACCCGCTCCAGAAGCTCGGGACTTCCATGGAAAGAAAAGCCGAAATGCTTTATTTTGCCTTCTGCTTTCTTCTTTAGTCCCCAGCTGAAGCAGTCATACTTTTCATATGTTTCTATATTATTACCGTCTTCTATCGAATGAAGGAGATACAGATCAAAGTAATCTACACAAGCTCGCTCGCACTGCTCATTGAATATCCTCTCAATGTCGCTTTCTTCTTTTATCTCCCAGGCAGGGAGCTTGGTTGCAAGCTTAAAGCTTTCTCTCGGATATCTTTTGACAAGAGCTTCTCCGACTGCACTCTCGGATTTACCACCATGATAGATATAAGCAGTATCGAAGTAGTTCATTTCCATCTCCATATACTTATCTACCATGCGTTTAACATGTTCGATATCAATCTCTCCGTCTTTTTCCGGAAGCCTCATCATACCGAACCCAAGTTTAGGCATCTTACTTAAATCTATACTCATATTGCACCTCCTAAGATACTTTTATATCATAGTTTTCGCCTTCTCCAAAGCGTCTATAACCTTATCACACCACTTGTCAAATTCAGGATCTTCTACCATACATTCAGGATGTGACAAAACGTAGTCAAGCGCGATCCTTACCCCTTGATCAAACCTTACTGTTGTTCTCATATCGGGAACCACCCGTTTAAGCTTACTGTTATCAAACACAACAGATACTGATTTATCTCCGATCAGACTTCCTTCAAGGTCAAATCCATACTTATCTCCCACGGCACTGAGGAACTCAGCCGAAACATGATAAGCATTTAGTTCAACCCCCAGCGCATCTGCTATAGTCTGATATATCTGATTCCATGTCAGTGTCTCATCTCCTGTTATCTGAAAAGCCTCTCCTATAGCATGTCTGTTGCCCATAAGACCGGTATATCCTATAGCGAAATCTTTATTAAATGTAACAGTCCAGAGAGATGTTCCGTCTCCCTGTATTATAACCGGCTTTCCTTCCATCATACGTTTGATCACCTGGAAGAAACCTTTCTGTCCGTGAACACCGAGAGGTACATTTCTCTCATCATAAGTGTGACTCGGGCGAACTATAGTTACCGGAAATCCTTCTTCACGATACTTCTTCATCAGAAACTCTTCGCAGGCTATCTTATTTCGGGAATACTCCCAATAAGGATTGGAAAGCGACGTTCCTTCTGTAATTATATAATGTGCCGCAGGTTTATTATATGCAGATGCTGAACTTATGTAAATGTACTGTTTTGTTTTTCCTTTAAACAGTCTGTAATCTCTTTCTACCTGATCCACGGTAAATCCGATGAATTCATTTACAACGTCAAACTCCATTCCTTCAAGTGCTTTTGCAGCAGCTTCTTCATCAGATATATCACATACGATCTGATGTACATTTTCAGGAACAACATCTTTTCTGTTTCCGCGATTGAGAAGCCATACTTCCCAATCCGGTTCGGCAGCAAGCTTTTTAACGATTGCTGTACTTATAGTTCCGGTTCCGCCGATAAAAAGAGCTTTCATAATTATATCCTTTCTGCGATTATTTAGCCATATCTTTATAAATCTGTGTACAATCTTCTTCGTTAAGTGTTACAAAACCGGATATAGTTCCGTCTCTTCCGTCTCCACGGCAGAGAACTTCTACGAGTTTAGGGATATCCTCTTCTTTAGCGCCCAGTTCTTCAAAGTTTTTCGGCATTCCAAGCGATATAAGGAATTTCTGGAAAGCATCTATTCCCTCAAGAGCTGTAACCTCAGGATGTTCGAAATTCATCTCACATCCCCAGACTCTTACAGCCACCTGAGCAAATCTCATAACATTATGATTCATAACATATCTAAATACTGCAGGCATGGTAACCGCAAGGCCTGCGCCATGTGCACAGTCATATAAAGCAGACAGCTCGTGTTCTATAACATGACTGTTCCAGTCCTGAGTTCTTCCTACTCCGCAAGAATGGTTATGAGCCATCATTCCTGCCCACATTATATTAGCCCTTGCCTCATAATTATTTGGATCTGCTATTACTCTCGGAGCCTCATATTTCATAGTCAGGAGAAGTGCCTCTATAAGACGATCTGTCACCTCAACTTCAGTGGAATTTGTAAGATATCTCTCATAGAGATGAGCCATGATATCCGTTGCTCCGGCCGCTGTCTGATAAGGAGGAAGTGTCTGTGTCAGTTCAGGATTCAGGATACTGAACTTAGGGCGGAGTGCATTTCCACTTGCCCCACGTTTAAACATTCCTTCTTCTTTTGTGATTACCGAGTCAGGACTTCCTTCACTTCCTGCAGCAGATATAGTCAGGATAGTTCCTATAGGGAGTGCCTCTTCAACAGGCTTACCCTGATAGAAATCCCAGAAATCGCCATCGTAAACGACACCGGCAGCGATAGCCTTGGACGAATCTATCGTACTTCCGCCTCCTACAGCAAGGATAAAATCTATTCCCTCTTTTTTGCAGAGATCTATTCCTTCATATACGAGTCCACTTCTTGGATTCGGCTTTACTCCTCCGAGTTCAACATACTGTAAGCCTTCTTTCTCCAGAGATGCCTTTACTCTGTCAAGAAGTCCGGAACGTACAACACTTCCTCCTCCATAATGGATAAGTACCTTCGTTCCGCCAAACTGTTTAACATATTCTCCCGCCTGATTCTCTGTTCCTTTTCCGAATGCAAAAAATGTTGGTGAGTAAAATGTAAAATTCTCCATAGTAACCTCCTGTTTATTAAATGATATTAACTTGTTTCATTCGCAATACATTCAGCATACAATATATAACCTAACCGGCGCCACTATATTTTGTTCTTTGGACTAATCAATTTTTGTTCTCGGTTACTATTCACCCAAAAAGTGGACAGTTGAAATCAGATTTCAACTGTCCACTTATGACATCATATGACCTTCTATCTTCTGGTCACATCTCTTATTATTCTCTTACTTGAGAAGTAAGTCAGAAGGAAATATCCACCGTATAAAGCAACTATTATGATTGCTGTAATACATATTGATCCACCAAGTCCGGTTGTTCCGAATATCTCGAACATTCTATTGGCAAATTTAAGTCCGAAGATTGAATGAATACATGCGAGTACCATTGGGAACAGGAAGAACAATCCAATCTGCTTGAAGAGTGTTGAATTGATCATTTTCTCATCTACACCAATCTTTCTGAGCATTGCGAACTTCTCTATATTGTCAGCACTTTCTGAAAGTTCTTTAAGTGAAAGAACTGCTGCGCTCGCGATAAGGAATATGATTCCTACATAAAGACTTACAAATGAAGCCATAACAGCAAGTCCTATTGAAGAAGACCTGATCTCTTCTTTTGTAGTAGCCATCAGTAAAGACTTCTTAGCCCACACTGCCTCTGAAAATTCTTTAACCTGTTCTTCGATCTGCTGCTTTTCTTCTTTTGAACCTGCAGCATAGTTAGCGAAGAGTATATCAATAGCTCGCATTGAATCATCCACTACGTCATCACTTACAACAAAGAAACCTGTGTTTGTATGACCTGACTCAAATGCATCAACCCCGAAAAGGTATTCTTTCCTTTGTGGCTTTAATACATGGCCGTTTATATCAATTGTCTTACCTTCTTCAAGAACACCATTTATAACATCAAACAATGGATCGAAATCAGCAACTACAACATACTCATCATCTTTCAGATCCACTTTCTCATTTCCGAACAGATCTGCTATCTTATTATAATCAGACTGTCTGAGGATTGTCACATCTGCATCTTCATGTATGAATGCATAATCCTGTGTGACATCTCCGAGTTTTTCTCCGGCAAATGATTTCAAAGTTAATCCATCATATGAGTATTCATATACATCCAATACGTCTTTTAATACTCCGGTATCAAATCCATTTGCCTTAAACGTAGACATTATGTCAACCTTTGTATCATTATATATTGCGTCTTTATCTGATTGATCATTGCCCCACTCAGCAACAGCTTTATCAAAATCCTCTCTACTCATTCCAAAATCTTTGACAAATCCGACATCACAAGGAAGCATTTTTCTGACATTTTCATTCAGATTTCTTGTAAGACTGATAGCACTTCCAAGAGCTACGATCGTAAAGAATAACATCAAGTTTACAATAGTCATTGATATAACCATTGTATTAGCCTTACTGCTGAACTGTCTGAGTATAAAACTGTTCATCTTCTTGTAGTATACGCCCTTCATCTTTCTGAAGATACCCATCATCATACCGGATAAAGACCAGAATATAAAGAATGTTGAAGCAGCACCCATAACGATAATGATCGCAAGGTCATTCTGACCATTCAAATGTTTCAAACCGGCCGTTACAAAGTAATAAGATATTCCAAGTGTTATGCATGAGATGATAAATAATACGATACAAAG
>JAFZXD010000201.1 GCA_017616955.1 Eubacterium sp.
TGAGGATGGATGAAAATGATGTTCATTTCATTGAATATGAAGATGTCAGTGTATACAATAAACATAAGTATATCCTGGATGAGCTTGGTGACATCTATAGAAGAAGGGATTTGAATGATTCTAGAATAGAGGTTTATTGTCAGCCGGTATATAACGTTAAGACAGGTAAGTATGACACAGCAGAGGCGTTGATGCGTCTAAAGCTGCCTGAAGTAGGAATGGTATTCCCGGATCAATTCATACATCTGGCTGAGGAGCATGGATATATACATGTACTCTCACTTATTATACTTCAGAAGACGTGTTCTCAGATTAGGAAGCTGATCGTTGGTGGCTATGAAGTAAAACGTATCTCGATTAACATTTCCGTATTGGAAATGCGTGACGAGAACTTCTGTAATGATATCAATTCTGTTATCAAGAACAGTGGTATACCTGATGACAAGATTGCAATAGAGGTTACCGAATCACAGAATGAGAGCGACTTCATGGTTATGAAGACTATGATAAATGAACTCAAAGAACATGGAATCAAGTTTTATCTGGATGACTTCGGAACAGGTTATTCAAACTTTGAGCGTATCATGGAACTTCCTTTTGATATAATAAAATTCGATCGATCGCTTGTTATTGCAAGTGGTGAAGGCGAGAAATCTGAAAAAATGGTTGAGAGTCTGGCAAATATGTTTGCAAATATGGATTACTCCGTACTGTATGAGGGAGTTGAAAATGAACTGGATGAGAAGATGTGTATAAAGATGCGTGCTTCATATCTTCAGGGCTATAAATATTCAAGACCTATACCTATAGAACGTTTAACAGAATTTTTTGAGAAGAGGGTAAGCTAATATGGCAAAATACATTATGGCACTTGATGCCGGAACAACAAGTAACAGAGCGATACTTTTTAATCACGACGGAAAGATAGTTTCCGTGGCACAGAGAGAATTCACCCAAATATATCCAAAACCGGGATGGGTGGAGCATGATGCAAACGAGATATGGTCTACTATGTTAGGCGTTGCTGTTGAGTGTATGGCAAAAGGCGGAGTCAGTGCCGATGAAGTTGCCGGTATAGGAATCACCAATCAGCGAGAAACTACTATAGTATGGGACAAGAATACTGGTGAGCCGGTCTATAATGCTATAGTATGGCAGTGTCGACGTACTGCGGAGTATTCAGACAGTCTGAAAGCAAAGGGGTTGGAGCAGAAGATACGTGAGAAGACAGGTCTTGTTATAGACGCTTATTTTTCAGCAACAAAGTTGAGATGGATCCTTAATAATGTTGAAGGTGCAAGAGAACGAGCTGAAAAGGGAGAACTTCTTTTTGGAACTGTAGATACATGGCTTATATGGAAACTGACACATGGAAGAGTACATGTTACGGACTATTCAAATGCATCCCGTACTATGATGTATAACATAACCGAACTTAAATGGGATGATGAGATTCTTGAGGAACTTGAGATACCGAAGTGTATGCTTCCGGAGGTAAAGGATAGCAGTTGTGTCTACGGAAAGGCCAGCAAGCATATACTTGGACGTGAGATTCCGATTGCGGGAATAGCCGGAGATCAGCAGGCTGCTCTTTTTGGACAGGTTTGCTGGGATAAGGGAAATGCCAAGAATACATATGGAACAGGATGTTTCCTTCTTATGAATACGGGAAATGAACCTGTTTTCTCTGAAAATGGTCTGGTAACCACAATAGCATGGGGAATAGACGGAAAGGTCAAGTATGCACTTGAGGGTTCCGTATTTATAGCCGGAGCTTCGATTCAGTGGCTGCGTGATGAGATGAGACTTATCGACAGTGCGGAAGATTCGGAATATATGGCACTTAAAGTAAAGGATTCAAACGGATGCTATGTAGTTCCTGCATTTACGGGACTGGGAGCGCCATATTGGAATCAGTATGCAAGAGGTACCATAGTTGGAATAACCAGAGGCGTAAATAAGTATCACATCATCAGAGCAACTCTTGAATCTATAGCATATGAAACAAATGATGTTCTGAACGCTATGGAAAAAGACTCAGGAGTAAAACTTAATGAGTTGAAAGTCGATGGCGGTGCATCAGCAAATAACTTCTTGATGCAGACACAGGCTGATATAATAAATGCAACAGTTGTTCGTCCAAATTGTCTGGAAAGTACAGCTATGGGGGCTGCATTCCTTGCAGGACTTGCAGTGGGATACTGGGATTCGAAGGATGAACTGAGAACAGTTGTCAGCATTGACAGGGTATATAAACCTGAGATAGAAGAAGAGGAAAGAGAAGCAAAGATAGCCGGATGGAGCAAAGCCGTTGGCAGAAGCCTAGACTGGGTTGAGTAGATTTAAAAATCTTGGAGAGGGTTTTTATATAAGTGATTTTATATAAGAAAATGTGGTTCGATGGATATGTCGAACCACATTTTTGTTTTGGATTATTTAATTAATTGTCAGCCGGAACTTCTGTTTGTGGAAGATTGCCGCGGATGATCCAGTCTATTATTCTGTCACAGGCATGATCATCTATATGGTCGAAGTTATTTGAGATATATTCCTCAACTTTTTCGTATTCAAAATCATTATTCTCAAGTGCATTTATCATGTCTTCAAAGGTTTCTGCAATCTTACCGGGAACGTTCTTGCGGTAATCCCTGTGGAAACCTCTTTCTTTTGAATATTCGTCTATATCATATGCATAGAACAGCATCGGTTTCTTCATAAGAGAGAATTCGTAGATATTTGACGAATAATCTGTGATAAGAAGATCCGTTATATAGAATAGGTCGTTTATATCCGGATAATCGGTCAAGTCCTGCATTCTGTCGCGGTATGTATCCGGTATCGGAACTGCTTCTGTTACGAAAGGATGCATCTTGAACAGCATAATTGAATCGGTTGACTCGCAGTATTTATACAAAGCATCCA
>JAFZXD010000202.1 GCA_017616955.1 Eubacterium sp.
GATTCATATACTGTTCAGCAACTCCCTTGTCATACTTAACCGTATAACCGGAAGACTGAAGACTGCTGTAGGTTATAAAAACATCAACCTTGCCTCTTTCTACGTATCTTTTCATTCTCTTTCTGATTTCAGGTTCAAACCTGCTTATCACTCGAGGCATCTTGACATTTATATCTGAATATCTGTGATTAACTGACTTGATCTCGATGATGATTTTTCTTGCTTCATCAGAATACTCGCTTCTACCGAAGCCTGTCATACTATAAACCATATTTGTATTTTCCTTTTCCGTCGTTTGTACCATCCGAATCCCGGACGCACACCAATTTATTATACTTTATAAGAATATATTTTTCAAGACCCACATAAACGGGCACTTTTCACTGGTTACTGTTCTCCTCTATCTCTTATTTGATCGTCTCCAGATTTTTCGATCCTCTGCTTCTCTTATAAGCATGTCTCTGAATTCCGGATGAGCTATGGATATGAGATCTTCTGCCCTCTCCCAAGTCGACTTTCCTTCAAGATTGACAACACCGTATTCGGTTGCTATAAAGTAAACCTGACTTCGCGGCGACGTGATGATATCTCCGTTAAACTGCGGAAGTATACGGCTGTGATACTCGCCATCAGTTTTACTCTTATATCTCGACGTCATGCAGATAAATGCCTTACCACCGCGGGATGCCGAAGCCCCCGCCAAAAAGTCCAGCTGTCCACCGGTTCCGCTTATCTGTCTTGAACCCGAACTCTCCGCTGCAACCTGGCCGTAAAGGTCGACTGCAACACATCCATTTATAGATACCATGTTATCCAGCTGAGCTATTATACTCGGTCTATTCACATATTCTAGCGGATAAGCCGCTATCCCGTGATTATCATCCAGCCAGTCATACAGTTCTATAGACCCAACCGCACATCCGAACACACCCTTGCCTTTATCTATATTCTTAAGCTTATTCGTCAGTTTACCTGACTCATGAAGCTTTAGATAGGCATCAGTACAAAGCTCGGTATGCATTCCAAGATCCTTTATATCAGATTCAGCTATAAGTTCACCTACAGCATTTGGAATACTACCTATTCCCAACTGAAGATTTGCACCATCCTGAATATACGGGATAATATGAGAAGCAATCTGTCTATCGACTTCCCTCGGCTCAATAGGAAGAAAATTCTTAAACGGCTCATGTTCACCTTCAACGATATAATCCACTTCCGATATATGAATACATTCGCTGTAGCCGCCGTGAATCTTCGGCATATTTTCATTCACTTCCACGATAACGATATCAGCCTTCTCACATATAGGTCCCGCCACTCCGGTATTAACTGAAAAGTTAAAGTAGCCGTGTTTATCCATCGGTGCAACACTTACCATAACTACATTTACCTGTATAAAGAACTCATAGTAAGCTGCATTATTATGGAATACCATTGGAATATAGTAACAAAGGCCTCTATCGCATAGTTTTCTCTCATAAGAAGAACAGTGCCAGCTGTGATACACAAAATGTTCCTGTGTCGGATCACATTCTGCCACCTCAATAGGTCCTGCTATCAGGTTTCCTCTGATCTTTACATCAGAGAGTTCTTCTTTTCTGGCCGCAAGTGCCCTGTCCAGGAGAACCGGCATACCAAGAGTACTGGTATAATCAACCCAGTCTCCACTCTTTACAACTGCAACAGCCTCCTCAGCAGTTCTTAACTTGCTTTTATATTCATCGGTAAAATTTTCGATCATGATTCTCCTCTGATCTTCTTTATCAGCTCATCTCTTGGAATCGGTTTAGAGAAATAATATCCCTGAAGATAATCAACCGGAAGGTCTTTCAACATATCGATCTGTGCATCAGTCTCGACACCTTCCACCACTATCTCTTTATCCATCTGTTTGATCATATTGATACTGTTAGTGAGAATAGTCTTACCCTTCTGACTCTTCTCAGCACCCCAGAGAATACTCTTATCAATCTTTATTGAATCATAGTCAAGAGAGAAGCTGGACTGAACATTTGAATATCCGGTACCGTAATCATCCATAGAGAACTTGAATCCTGCCTCTTTTAGCTCATCTATTACCTGACTGAGCTTATCATAATCATCTGCAGCAACTGATTCTGTTATCTCGAAGTTGATCATACTCTTTGGTATATCGTAACTCTCAACTATGCTGTTCATCCTCTCAACAAATCCACTGTGCATACACTGACTCACAGATAGATTTACATTTATACAGTCCATTCCGGCCTTCTCCGGAATACCTGTCTTAATAAATTCGCAGACCTGCTTCAGTACGAAATCATCAACATCATCAATAAGACCCATCTGCTCGATAACCGGAATGAATTCATCCGGGAATACATTTCCAAGTTCAGAGTCATGAAGTCTTAGAAGCGCCTCAGCACCGTGAAGTTTAAATCCGGTCAGATAGTATGTAGGCTGATAATATACTTCAAATTCATTTGTATCGATCGCACGAAGTATAGCCTGCTCCACAGCAGTTCTTCTAAGGATATAGTCCAGATCATGTCCCTCAAGGACCTTCTTCTCAAGTCTCTTCGGAACAGGACTGTTAAGAAGATAAAATACATCATCAACAGTTTTAAGTTCAGACGGACATTGAGCCTTTACTACAACTGCTTTCAGAGGAGTCTGGATTCTTCCGACATTCCACGTTTCATCAAATCGTTCCTGAATCTTCTCAACTATCTCATCAGTAGTGAATTCAGGTTCAAATCTGGCGAGGATTTTCCTAAGTATCTTCCTCTTCTCATCACTTTCATCCCTGGAAATGATGATGACAAACTGTCCTGTATCTACGGAATAAATATAGAATCTCTGAATGATAGTCTTTAAAAATTCTGCTATATCATTCATAAGCTGCTTAGTTCTGTTTGTTCCCGAACCTTTTAGGACAGCATCCATATCCGTTATCTTTATACATATCAGGTCTATCTTAGACTTAAATGCCCATATAGTTTCAAGATCCGTATGAAGGGCACGCCTGTTATAAATTCCTGTCTCCGTTTCAATCCTGTTATCTTCCGTTTCGATAGTCATCATGACACCGATAAATGCTATCGCCTCGGCAAAAAGTTCTGTTCTGATCTCCTTCAGGAGCATCTGTATGATAACACCTACGACAACCACCCCAAAGAAATAAATGAGCGCAAGCTTTTTCCTCATTGTAATAGCTTTCCAATTTATCAGAAGATGGAACAGCGCACACAAAAGATAGATGACGGAGGTAGCATAGATAATCCACATACCCCAGTTTCTCTGGAACATATTGTCATCGTTATAGAAGTATACAAATCCTGTGAAAAGATTTATGACGAGCATTAATTCATTGATA
>JAFZXD010000203.1 GCA_017616955.1 Eubacterium sp.
AAATGTATATGTATAACATACTTGTATGTGATGATGATAAGGATATAGTTGAGGCTGTATCTATTTATCTCGAAACAGCCGGATATAATGTATTGAAAGCTTATAATGGAATAGAAGCTTTGGAAGTGATATCTTCAAATGACGTTCATCTTGTTATCATAGATATCATGATGCCTGAGATGGATGGTATCAAAGCAACAAGACTTCTCAGAGAAAAAAGTAAGGTGCCTGTTATCTTTCTTTCGGCAAAATCGGAAGATGTTGATAAGATACTCGGACTTGATATCGGGGCGGATGATTATGTGACAAAGCCTTTTAACCCTCTGGAGCTTGTGGCGAGAGTTAAGTCACAGATAAGACGTTATACAGAGCTTGGAACTATTGCATCCGGCGATGGTGAAGATACTATAGTTAACGGCGGTCTTGTAATCGATGACAAGGCTAAGAAAGTTTCTGTAGATGGAGATGATGTAAAGCTTACACCGATTGAGTATGACATTCTTAAGTTCCTTACACAGAATTCGGGAATAGTTTTTACTACGTCTCAGATATATGAGGCAGTTTGGGAAGAGGACGCTCTGGGCGCAGACAATATCATCGCGGTTCATATTAGACATATAAGAGAAAAGATAGAGATTAATCCGAAGGAACCGAGATATCTAAAAGTAGTTTGGGGACAGGGCTATAAAGTTGAAAAGATTGACAGATAGTTGTGTGGATGATAATGTTACTGTTTTGTTTTCTGAGTTGAGTAAAATGATATTTTAAAGGACAGGTAAATATATGAGATTTTTAAAAAATAAAACGGTAAGATTTTTTCTTTTTCTTATAGGGTTTATCAGTGCGATAGTTGCTTTTTTTGCTGCAATAGCTTTTATGGCTTCTTATCAGATGTTTTCGGGAAAAGTTGTTAAGGACAAGGATTACCAAACATCTGATGTTATGATGTCGTACATTGAAGATAACATTTCCAATACTCTTTATGCAGCTGATGCTAAGAGTTCGATAAAAAAGCTGGATTTTGATAAAGAGACTTTGGAACTGATCGATGGAAGTAAGATCAAAGATGGTAAGGACACATATGTTGAAAAGATTTCGTATGTTGATTTTTTGAAAAATCCAAAGATTAATGTAACAACCGCTGAATATTTATCATCATACATATCTGATGAAGAAAAAAGTTATATAGATTCTATACCCGAAGTGGATGATTCGCGTTTTGTTAAACTTCCATGGGATGAATATGAAAAGATGATAAAGAATAACTCATTTTCATTTTCATGGAATGAGTATGAGTCTGTTTCTTCAAACGGTGATATTGAGATAACCGGAGAACTCGTTTCTTATAACAGTTTGCCTGACGACAAAAAAGAAGCTTACGAGCTTCTTCACGATGCTGTAAGCGATTCTTATATAAGCGGGAATTTTTCTGAAAATGATCATGTGGTTTATTATGATGGACATGTACTTCTTTACTCATCGAGTCAGGATTATATTTATCAGAATAATCAGACATATCACAATGGTTTTGTTTTTTATATCAATAATGAAATAAAGAAAAACTTTGTTTATATACCATATCCTGATGAGGATATAAATAATAACGATTTCCAGAAGAGTCTTCTTACATCACGATTACTTACTTCAAAGAATGAAGTCTGTTTAGCCGGTTTGGATTCTGAAAAGAGAAGTGTACTGGATAAAAGAAACGAAAACGGCACACATTGGTCTTACTTTTCTTCTTGTTATTCATTTGATGGTAAAGTGGCAGATGATATAACAATAAATTCAAATGAATTCGGACGTTTTCCATATATTGAAGGAGACAAAGATCATATATCATATAATGAAGTTGTAAATAAATTAAGGGATTGTTCGGATATATTTATCAGTTATGATTCCAATTCCGGAAAGCTCGAACAGTGGTATATTAATGATGCCGGAGTTAAGACCGAGCATATATATATAGACCAAAAACTTCTTGAACAGTATAAAGCGATTGCTGATTGCAGTTTTGTTGTGACAATAGATATAAATTATACACACTATTTGGCCATGGAACATCTGACATTTAATATGTGTAAAGTTATTCCGGTGCCGGCGCTTATGATGGTTATCGGTATAATCATATTTATTGTTGTGGTTGTGCTTATTACGATTGGCGAGCCTGCGGAAATGTGTTCATTCGATAAGATTCCTTATATATTTGATACGGCATTTGTTGTTGGTGTAATAGCTCTTATGGGTACTCTTGCGTTTGGCATTCTGGATACCTGGGAACTTGTAATGGGGGCTCTTATAAAGGATAGAGCAAACTTCTGGATGTCATTTCTTATACTAGCCTTGTTTACTTACCTTGTTTGCGCTGCAGTATATCTTTCAATTGTCAGAAGGATTAAGTGCAATAAATTCTTTGATGGATTTATAACATATAAAATTCTAAGACGAATCTACGGTAATTTTGGTGATGTAGTTGATAGAATGAAGGGTAAAACCAGATTATTTATATCTATTATTCTGTTTTTATCTGTTAACCTCGGATGTGTTATGGGGCTATATTCATATTCAAGAACCGGACGAGCTTCGTTCCTTGTGTTTATTACAGTTATTACAGATCTCTATATAGCTTATCGTGTTTCAAAATATCTATCGGAAACTGAAGAAATTCTTAAAGTTACTCACGCCATAGAAGACGGAGATTTTGACGCGAAGCTTGATACATCAAAACTGTCTTATAATAATATTGAGATTGGAAAGAGTGTAAATAATCTTGGGCAGGGACTTGCCAAGGCTCTTGAATCATCTGTAAGAGATGAGAAGACTAAAGCTGAGCTTATAACAAATGTATCACATGATATAAAGACTCCACTTACTTCGATTATCAATTATGTTGATCTTCTGAAGAGAGAAAATATTGACAATCCCAAGGCAGTTGAATATATTAATGTAATTGATAAGAAGTCCGATCGTCTTAAGCAGCTTATACTTGACCTTATAGAGGCTTCCAAGACCAGTACAGGTAATATTGAGCTTGAAAAGATCAATATGAACATCGTTGAATTGATGGGTCAGGTAGTTGGAGAATATGAGGAAAAGTTTGCCGAGAAGAATCTTGAATTGGTTCAGAGTTTCCCGGAAGACAGAGTTGTTATAAACGGCGACGGAAGAAGAATATTCAGAATCATTGATAATGTGATGAATAACATATACAAATACGCTCAGACGGGAACTCGTGTTTATGTGGAGATGTCTAAGATTGTGAAAGATGGTGTTGAGTTCGTCTCTGTTGACTTTAAAAATGTCAGCAGTCAGATGTTAAACATATCACCGGAGGAGCTTATGGAGAGGTTTGTAAGAGGAGATGAGTCCAGATCTACCGAGGGCTCGGGACTTGGACTTTCCATAGCTAAGAATCTTACTGATCTTCATGATGGACATTTTAACATCGAGATAGACGGAGATCTGTTTAAAGTTAGTGTACAGTTTCCTGTAGTGAGCGAAATTGAAACCGAAGAACAGGAATAAGTAAATATGGATAATTTCATTTTCAGTGTTAATGCCACGGTACCGATTTTTTTGGTGATAATACTGGGATATGTGTTGAAGAAGCTTGGAATCATTAATAAAGCGTTTGTGGATACGGCAAATAAATATGTGTTTAAGGTTGCCCTCCCCGTAATGCTTTTTAAGGATCTTGCCTTCAGTAACATTATAGAAGAGATAAACGGAAGTTTTATCGTATTCTGTATTGTAGTTACAATAGTGATGTTTTTAGCTTCCTGGTTTTGGTCGTACATGTTTTTGAAGGACAAAACCATGGTCGGAGCATTTGCTCAGGCTTCGGTTCGCAGCAGTGCGGCCATACTGGGAGTTGCATTTGTGGAGAATATATGTGGAAATGCAGGAATGGCACCGTTGATGATCGCATCGGCGGTACCATTCTTTAACGTTCTTTCGGTCGTCATTCTTACTTTTTCAGCCGATTACACCAATGAAGTAAAAGAAGACGCAGAGAAAGAAGAGGGTAGAATAAAGAATGAGGTTATAAAGTCTCTGAAGGGTATAGCAACTAATCCGATCATTATCGGAATATTGCTGGGCCTTCTTTTTGCAGCAAGTAGATTGAACATGCCTATTATTCCTAGGAAGACTATAGACCTGGTTTCCGTTACAGCTACTCCGGTGGCTCTTCTTGCTATAGGAGGAGGTTTTGAGTTTAAGCTGGCTCTTACAAGGCTTCGTCCTGCGGTCGTAGCGTCGTTTATAAAGCTCGTATTACTTCCGCTTGTATTTCTTCCGATAGCGGTTTTTTATGGTTTCAGAAGTTCGGAACTGGTAGCTATTCTTATCATGCTTGCATCACCTTCAACGGTGAGTTGTTTCATCATGGCGAAGGGGATGGGGAATGATGAAGTGTTAACTTCAAACATAGTTGTACTTACGACAATTTTTTCTTCGGTCACCCTGACTTTTTGGATATTCCTATTGCGAAGTTTTGCCCTAATTTAGGGGGTTTTCGGGGAACGAAAAAAATTAAAAAAATTTTTTAGAAAAATGCTTGACAAAGTGGGGTCTCGTCACTATAATAGGAAAAGTGCTGTTGAGAAACAGAGAAAACAAAACGGGGTCTTAGCTCAGCTGGGAGAGCATCTGCCTTACAAGCAGAGGGTCACAGGTTCGAGCCCTGTAGGCCCCATAATATAAAGATTTTTCACATCTTTTGAAGAATGTGGCGGGATAGCTCAGCTGGCTAGAGCATACGGTTCATACCCGTAGTGTCGAGGGTTCGAGTCCCCCTCCCGCTACTACCTATAACGGGGTGTGGCTCAGCTTGGCTAGAGTGCCTGATTTGGG
>JAFZXD010000204.1 GCA_017616955.1 Eubacterium sp.
AGGTGTTTAATTCCAAAACAGTCAGGGAATTTGCCAGTACATTTCAGATTATGATCAGACAGGAACTACCTATATTTTTATTGATGGCAGGATTATATGAAAATATCCATAGTCTTGAAGATGAAAAAAATCTTACTTTCTTATATCGAGCACCAAAATACTATATGACGCCTCTTAGTCCAATGTTGATCAAGCAGAGTTATAAAACAATACTCGGAGTTAGTGAAGATGTGGCGGAAGAAATGACTAATCTGACAAAGGGATATCCATTTGCATATCAGGCACTCGGAAAGTATGTATGGGAGAGTGAAAAGAAATCCATTACTGATGATGTGATAGTTAAATATGATAATGCATTGGAAATGTATTCATACAACAAAATATGGGATGAAATGTCTGAAATGGATCGATTCTATATGACGTTTATTGTAAAAAAAGAAGAGATGAAAACAAGTGAATTATTGGAAATGTCAGGGAAAAACAAAAATGAGTTTTCTCAGTATAAGACAAGATTATCTGAGAAAGGTGTTATAGATACAAGTAAACGAGGGATAATAACGGTTCCGTTGCCACGATTTAGAGAATTTGTAGAGAGAAAGATATAATGTCACTAACATAAAAACTACTAGAAAAGGAGACTTATAAAAATGAACAACATAGTATACGACACAGCAAATAAAGACGATATAGCAGAACTTGTAAGACTTAGGATTGCTTATATGATCGATGATTTTGGAAGTATTACCGATGCTGAGAAAGCAGCTATGGAGAAACAGCTTCCGGATTATTTTCAGAGAAAACTTGGTACTGAACTTATTGCTTTTGTGGCAAGAGCTGAAGGAAGACTTGTAGCAGCGGCTTATCTTCTTATCATGGAGAAACCTGCGAATCCATTCTTCCCGAATGGATTGGATAGTGAGGTTCTTAGTGTTTATACTGAAGAGGAGTATAGAGGGAAAGGAATCTGTACTCAACTTATGAAGAATATGATAGCATACGCAAAAGAACACGAGCTCAGCCGTATAGACCTCGTGGCTACAGAAGACGGATATCCTATATATAAGAAGCTTGGATTTGAAGACAGGGTTCAGAAATATATCGATATGCGAATGAAATTGATATAAAAACGCAACTTTGTTGCAAATCTCTTGACAAACATAAAACGTGTAAATATAATGATATGCGACTTTGTTGCAAATTGGATATATATGAACGGAGAATTGTTATGTCAAAGAGAGAAGTACCTATAGTAATACTTACCGGCTATCTTGGTTCCGGTAAGACAACCCTTATGCAGAATATCTTAAAGCAGGAAAAAAGAAAGATTGCGCTTATCGTAAATGATATGGGAAGCGTAAATATAGATGCGTCTATTCTGAATAAACACAGGAATCAGGTCGTACAGATAGAGATGGTTGAGATGCAGAACGGCTGTATCTGCTGTACTCTTCGTGATGAATTCATGACCGAGATCGAGCGCCTATCACAGGATAAAAGCATAGAAGCGATATTCGTAGAGGCTTCCGGAATCAGTGAGCCTTCTTCTATAGCCGGAGCATTTCTGAATTATGAGGAAATGACACCTGATACAAGAGTTTATCTGAAGAGCGTTGTATCGGTTGTTGATGCAGACAGAATCTATCGTGAATTCCTTCATGATCTTATGCTTGAAGATGAGAGAGAAGACGAAGATGTCATCAATCTCATCATGGATCAGATTGAGTTCTGTAATCTTCTGATACTTAATAAGATAGATCTTCTAAATGAAGAACAGCTGGATGAGGTAAAGGTTGGTCTGAGAAATATTCAGCAGGATGCTGAGATCATATCCTGTTCACACGGGGATGTGGATCTTGACGTAATCCTGAATCGTGAAGATTTCGACTTCGAAGAAGTGGAAGCTTTCAGTGCTGTTCAGAAGGCTCTGAATAAATGCGAACATGATGATGAGAAAGCCTGTGTTGATGAATACGGAATCTCTTCATTTGTATTCGAAGAAAAAAGACCTTTCAACAGAGAGGCCTTCAATAGATTTGTGGACGAATATCCAACTACTTTGATCAGAACAAAGGGTTATATCTGGTTTTCAGATGACTGGGATCATATACAGCTCTTCGAACAGGCAGGCAGAAATGCCACAGTTACGGAGGTTTCTGAATGGGTCTCTGCATGGCCTGAAGAAGAACTGGATCCGATCGTAAATGACTTCCCAGACATTATGGAAGACTGGGATGAAACTTACGGTGATAGATGTAATCAGGTAGTCTTTATCGGGAAGGACTACGAGAAATCTGAGATCGTAAAGATGCTATATGATTGTATAGAGAAATAGCAGGTGTAGATTTTTTAGGGGCTATCTCATGATGGAGATGTTTGTAGTATCTGATCCAGGCAGTAACGCCACTCAGTACCCAGACTATTCCGTTTGAAAGCCATATTCCATATTCATTCATTCCCATATACTGAGTGATGAATATAGGAACGGTAAATCTTCCGATGACTTCGATAACACCGTTAAACATCGCAAAGAAAGCATCACCTGCTCCGGTAAGTACTCCGCGTACTACATATATTGTTCCGAGAGCAAGATAGAACAGACTTGTTGTACGAAGTCCCATAGTTCCAAGTGCTATAACGTCAGGATCGGAAATGAATAGTGATGTTATAGCTCCTCCAAAGAACTGCATCATGAATATCATTACAACAGAAAGGATAAACATCATAAGGAATCCTTTCTTATATCCTTCGTAAACGCGGTCCATCTTGCGTGCACCGTAGTTCTGGCCACAGTAAGTTGCCAGAGATGTACAAAGTGTAGCATAAGGCTGATGGATAAACTGTTCTATTCTGTTGGTTGCTGTAAATGCAGCCACTACGTTAGTTCCATATGAATTAACTATACGCTGTACCGCCATAGATGATACGGCTATAAGAGCAAATTGAAGAGACATAGGAACTCCAAGGCGGATGACTTTGTATGCCATTTTTGATGACAGTACAAAATCCTGCCTTTTTAGTTTGAAATACGGATTCTTCTTATATGCATATATTCCACAGCTTACGGCTGATGCAAACTGAGCTATTACTGTAGCTATAGCAGCTCCCATGACCCCCATGTTGAAGAAGTATACCAGGACTATATCCAGGATTACATTTACTATAGTTGACAATATAAGAAAATACAGCGGAGATTTTGAATCTCCAAAAGCACGCAGCATTGAGGCCAGATAGTTGTATATAGATACAAACAGAAGTCCTACACACATAAAACGAATATACATAGCAGAATCCGCTAAGATGTTCTCGGGTGTACTCAAAATGCGAAGCAGACCGGGCGCGGTTATAAAACCGATTATTCCGAAAATAATCGGAATCAGAAGCATAATGAGCCCCGTATTAACGATACAGTTTTTTACTTTATCGTCATCATGTGCACCGTAATATTGTGATGCTATAATACCGCCGCCGCTTCCGATTCCGTTACATAGTGCGAAAAATAAAAAGGTAATGGAAGCTGTTGCACCGACTGACGCAAGGGCGTCTGCTCCTACAAATCGTCCGACGATGATGGAATCGGCGATATTATAAACTTGCTGAAAAATATTCCCTATAAGTGAGGGAATGGCGAAAATAATGATATGCTTTACCGGATTACCGATAGTCATATCTGTTGTGTTGTTTTTCATCTCTACATCTCTCTCATTCTAAACTCATAATCTTTCCTCTTGTTTTCAATTAGGTAATATACGGCGCTTTCTCGATATCTTCTTCTCAAAAAACGACTTATGTTTTATCAATTTTTGTTTTTCGGAAATAAGTAAGCTAAAAAACACATACTATGGTATAATAGACACTGGATTGTAAGGTAGAAAGGAGTTCTTATGGATTTCAGTCAATATGAAAGCTTTGATTTTAACAGCATAAGTGCGTTTAATCTGTCTACGGGTTTTAAGGATAGAAGCTATCATATGCATTGGCATTCTTACGGGGAGATTCTTTTGGTGGGGCCCGGAAAGACGAATGTTTATAAGGTTAATCAGAATACATAT
>JAFZXD010000205.1 GCA_017616955.1 Eubacterium sp.
ATATCGGAGAAGCTGATAGCTTTGGCCAATTCCTGTGTAGGTTGGATGACCGGTGGTATGGCTATGGTAAATATTGTTGCTTCCTACTTTTTCGGAGGTATATCCGGTTCGGCAGCAGCAGATACAGCTTCACTTGGAAGTATTCTTATTCCAATGATGGTTGAGCAGGGATATGATGATGATTTCTCAACAGCAGTAACGATCACATCATCATGTGAGGGTCTGCTCGTTCCTCCGAGTCACAACATGGTTATCTATGCTATGAGTGCCGGTGGTATCTCAGTCGGAAGTCTCTTCCTTGCCGGTTATGTACCCGGTGCTTTGTTGGCAATCTCTCTGATGGTTGGATCATATATTATCTCTAAAAAGAGAAAGTATCCTAAGGGAGAGAAGTTCAGTATCAAAACATTCTTAAAACAATTCAGTGTTTCTATCTGGGCTTTGGCAGCTATTATTATCGTTGTAGTCGGTGTAGTCGGCGGTGTATTTACCGCTACTGAATCAGCAGCTATAGCTGTTATATACAGTCTTTTTGTAAGTGTAGTTATATATAAAGGACTGACTTTAAAGGGAATATGGAAGGTACTTGAACAGTGTATAGATACACTTTCTATCGTACTTATCCTTATCTCCACATCAAGCATATTCGGTTACTGTCTTACAACATTACACGTGCCGGATATTGCGGCAAATGCTATTATAGGATTAACTCAGAACCCTATTCTTATAGCGTTGCTGCTTAACTTGATACTTCTTGTATTGGGATGCATTATGGATATGGCTCCGATCATATTGATCGCAACACCGATCCTTCTTCCTATAGCTCAGTCTATAGGTATTAATCCTATACAGTTTGGTATCATGATAGTTCTTAACTGTGGTATAGGTCTCCTGACACCACCGGTAGGAGCGGTACTGTTTATTGGTTCTGCAGTAGGAAAGGTTAAAATGGAAAAGGTTGTTAAGGCTACATTACCATTTTATCTGTGCATGATAATAGTTTTGCTTATGCTTACATTTATACCTGAGATCAGTATGTTTTTACCGGAGATATTTTCTAAATAAAGGATAAATATATGGAATATAAGTATATATCAGATGTAAAACCGAAAGACCTATGGTACATAGCCATGAATAGAATATATCGTTCATTTATTGGAATAATAAATATTGTGTTCATGCTGGCTATGATTATGCTCACTATCAGATTCTGGAATACCACAGGAGGTATTCTTAGATTCTTTATGATCTTAGGTTGTCTGATATTCCCTGTTATTCAGCCGCTTGCGATTTACGGACGAAGCGTAAAACAGCTCGAGAATCTTCCTAAAAATCTTATGCTTACATTTAATGGCAGCGGGGTCCGTGTGGAATGCGACGGAAAGTGCGAGGATATCGGATGGAGTAGGATTACAAATGCCATCAAACAGAAGAATATGATTGTAGTTATGTCTGATGGCAGACATGGTTATATGCTTACCAACAGAACTCTGGGAGGACAAAAAGAAGAATTCTATGAATTCTTATGTGAAAAACTCAGAAGATAGAAATTTGATGAAGACAGCGTTATAATACTAATATAGTTATTTATACGCTGTCTTTTTTGGGTATTTATGGGAAAAATAAAAGTATTTTGGAATAAGATCAAAATTAAAAACAAACTCTCTATTTTTACCGGAATAGTTATATTAGCCATATTGGTAGCTATTATCTTTGATGCTGTCTTAATAAGGCTTTTTGTAATGGACGTGAATAATATAATGGATGATAATTCTAAGGCCGGAGAGATTGTTGCAACTATCGACCGAGAAAAAGAGGCATTTGATCTATTCATAGAAAGCAAAACAAATGATAATAAAGAGATGTTGTTAAAGGCTGCAGAAGAGACTAAAAAAGCTATTGCAGCAGAACCGCTTGACTATATTCATCTTGGAGAAAACAGATATGCCCAGCTTTTTTCCATATGTACAAGCTACGGTGAATACAGTAGATATCGTGATCAACTGATAAACAGTACTGTGGAAGGAAATGCGTATATAAATACACTGTATTCTTTATACAGTATGCAAGACTACTTACAAAGCTATGGCCACAGATATGTGGATCTTACGTTGAAAGAAAGTAATGGTCGATATAAAGAATTGATTCCTACCGTATATGCAGTACCTCTTATAGCGATAACAATGAGTATACTGTTGTTATCTGTTATTCTTGAGCTATCCGGAATGATGAACAAATCCATAACAGAACCGGTGCTTAAACTTGCAAATGCATCAAGAAAAATAGCTGCAAATGAATTTTATATAGATGATGTTGAATCTGATAGTAAGGATGAGTTGGGAGAACTGGTTCATGCATTTAACAAGATGAAATATGCAACCGGTGAATATATAGATGCGCTGGAAAAACGTCGAGAGGCCATAGAGAAACTTCATGTGCAGGAAGTGGAAAAGCTCGAGGTGGAAAAACAGCTTGAAGCTATGAATCTGGAGCTTCTAAAGAATCAGGTTAATCCACATTTCCTGTTTAATACGTTAAATGTAATCGGTGGTATGGCGAATCTTGAAGGCGCTGAAACTACAGAACAGATGATTAATTCTTTGAGCTTTCTTTTTAGATACAATCTCAAAAACCAGGAAAAAGAGGTCTTTCTTTTTCAGGAGCTTAAGGTTGCTTCGGATTATATGTATCTTCAAAAGATGAGATTTGGAGACAGGGTTAAATATATTCCTAATTGTTCGGTTGATGATGACAAGGTTTTGGTTCCTACATTTACACTTCAACCTCTTATTGAAAATAGTATCATTCATGGAATAACTCCTAAGGTTGAGGGAGGCAGTGTTTATGTTGATGTATCAAAAAATGACGATAAACTTTATATAACAGTTAAAGATACGGGTGTGGGAATGGACGCAGAGACTGTTACAAAGATACAGGATTCCTTAGATGGAAAAGGTGACCATTCGATTGGAATAGGACTTGGAAATATATACAGAAGAATTAAAGCTATGTATGCAGATGCAAAGATGGTGATCGAAAGTGAATTGGGAGAAGGCACTTCTGTAACGATCATCTTACCGTTCCGAGATCCTGAGATTAATTACGATGAGGAGAATGAGTGATGTATAGAGTATTGGTGGCAGACGATGAGCCTATTGAAAGACAGGTTATAGCTAAAAAGATAAATATATTCTTTCCGGATCAGGTAGAGATTTTTATGGCTCAAAACGGAGTAGAAGCTGTTGAGTTATTTAAAGAGAATAACTGTCAGATAGCTTTGCTGGATATAGCTATGCCGGGAAAGACAGGTCTTGAGGCAGCGGAAGAGATCAGAACTTTCAACAGAGAGTGCAGTCTTATATTTTTCACTGCATTTGATGAATTCAGTTATGCAAAGAGGGCCATATCAGTAAAAGCTTTGGATTATCTGCTCAAGCCTTGTTCGGATGAAGATATTATCGGAGCCATAGAGGAGGCCATAAGTATAGCTGACAAGAATGCCGGACTCGGTACTACCGCCGGTGATAACCTTCATATGATGGACAGGATTACTCTGGATAAAGAGGTTGATGGTGACAGATCAAACGTAGTGATCCGTGAGACGATAAGTTATATTGAAGAACACTACAAAGAGGATATATCACTTCAGGATGTGGCGAGTGTTTTTGGATATACGGATGTTTATTTCTGTAAGATATTTAAACAGAATTTCGGAAAGAGCTTTATAGTTTATCTTAATGAACTGAGAATTGAAAAGGCAAAAGAGTTCCTGGCGAATCCGGATATAAATATTAAAGATATCAGTTCGGAGTCGGGTTATCGTGATGCCAGTTATTTTGCCAGAGTTTTTAAAAGAATGACAGGTATGACACCAAGTCAGTATAGAGATAGAGTGGTAGTTTAATGAAGAAAAGATGGTTTATTATTTCATTTGCCTTATTTGCTGTATCAGTTATTTTGGCGGTGGTCAGTATAATATACAGCAAACGTAAAACTGAAAATGTGCCTGAGTTCGTATTCTTATACGCGGATAATCAGTCTGAAAATTATCCAACTACGCTTGGTGATATCCAATTTGCGGAACTTGTTTACAAGAAAACCGGAGGACGAATAAAGATTGATGTCAAATGTGGAGCTGAACTTGGAAGTGAAGCGGAAGTTATCAATCAGATGAAGTTTGGTGGGATAGCATTTGCCAGGGTATCATGCACTCAGCTTGCTGAGCGTATTCCGGAAATGAATGTGCTGAATCTTCCGTATCTATATGATGATTCAGAGCATATGTGGAGAGTTCTTGAAGGCGAGATTGGAGAAGACTTTTTGGATAAGACCGGGGATTATGATCTGGTCGGGTTGTCATGGTATGATGCCGGTGCAAGAAATTTTTACAGCACTGAAAAACCTATTACTTGTGTGGAAGATATAGCCGGAATGAATATCCGTGTTCAGGAGTCTGCTATGATGGCAGATATGGTTTCTGCGCTTGGAGCAAATCCTGTTGAAGTTGTTTTTTCCGACGTATACTCGGCACTTGAAAAAGGGACAGTAGACGGAGCAGAAAATAACTGGCCATCTTATGTATCAATGAATCATAATAAACTTGCTAAGTATTATACGGAAGATGAACATATGCGAGTCCCTGAGATGCAGGTGTGTTCGGAAGTTATCTGGAATATGTTGGATGAATCTGATAAAAAAATAATAAAAGAATGTGCTAAGGAATCGGCAGATTATGAGAGGCGAGTATGGAATGACAGAGAGAGAAAATCTAAAGAGAATGCCGTAAATGACGGAACAGAGGTTATCGAACTTACTCAGGAAGAAAAGAAAAAATTCAGAGATGCCATGAGCGGAGTATATGAAAAATATTGTGGTGAATATATGGATACGATTAAAAAAATTATAGAATATTAGAATCTCTGTCGAAGCATTTTTTTCACATGATTGAGGTTGTTTTGATACAATTTGGTTACAACTTTGTGATAACTTCAGTACTGTACAAAAAAATGTTACTTGATTAACAGGGAGGTAGTATTTATATGAAACGAGGGAATTTTAAGAGAACTATTTCTACATTTGCACTGACAGCATGTTTGCTCATGTCAAATGCAGTACCTGGTGTAGTTATTGCAGCAGAAAAGGGAGGAAATGGATATCCTCAGGATATAAGAACATTTGCTCAGATTGAAAAAGCTTATCCGGATGGATTTGCCGGAAAGATAGTAGTTATTCAGAGTAATGATTCTCATGGTGATATCGATGATTTTAAGTATGTAAAACCATTGGAGACTTATTTTACCGATAACGATGCTCAGGTTCTTACTGTTGATTGTGGTGATTACAGTCAGACCAGAAGTGGTACTAAAATAGTAGAAAAGTCTGAAGGTATTTCAGCGCTAAAAATAATGGAATCTGCAGGTTATGATGTTATAGCCTTAGGAAATCATGAATTTGATTATTTCCATGAAGATGAAAAAGGCAATAATCTGCTTCAGGAAAGACTTGATACTGTAAAGATTGATGCTCTTTGTGCCAATATCATTGATAAGGACACTAATAAGAGAGTAGCTAAACAGCATAACTGTGTTAAAACAGTTAAAGTTCCTAAAACAAATACAAGTGTTAATATCGGATTCTTTGGAGTAGACACAGGTGAAACATCAGATAGCGGACACGCAAGTTCAGATTATGCAAAGGATTTGAATGTTTATACAGGAGACAAACTTGTAGATTGTGCGAAAAAAGAAATCGCCGATCTGAAAAATACGGGCGAAGAACTTGATAATGAAAAAAATCCGACAGCCGATATAGTTATCTGTCTTGCACATCTGGGCGTAGATGAAGCTCGCATGAATAAAGACAGTAGTACTTTATTGTATAACGGAT
>JAFZXD010000206.1 GCA_017616955.1 Eubacterium sp.
CAGCAAATACGAGCTGGCACTCTGTATTTACATTTACCTTAGCAACTCCCATAGAGATTGCCTTCTTGATCTGCTCATCAGGAATTCCTGATCCACCGTGAAGTACGAGTGGTGTATTTCCGATTTCAGCCTTAACAGCTTCGAGTACCTGGAACTGAAGTCCTTCCCAGTTATCAGGATACTTACCGTGGATGTTACCGATACCACAAGCAAGCATATCAACACCAAGGTCATTTACCATCTTGCACTCTGCAGGATCTGCACACTCACCTGTTGATGAAACTCCGTCTTCTTCACCACCGATTCCACCAACTTCAGCTTCAAGTGAGATACCCTTTTCGCGGCAAATAGCAACGAGCTCTTTTGTCTTAGCGATGTTCTCATCGATTGGAAGTGATGAACCGTCGAACATTATAGATGTAAATCCAGCCTCGATACAAGCCTTAGCACCTTCATATGAACCATGATCAAGGTGAAGTGCAACAGGCACTGTGATTCCGAGTGACTCATCCATAGCCTTAACCATAGCTGCAACTGTTTTAAATCCTGTCATGTACTTTCCGGCACCTTCTGATACTCCAAGTATAACAGGAGTCTTAAGCTCCTCACACTCAAGCAGAATTGACTTTGTCCACTCAAGGTTGTTGATGTTGAACTGTGCAACAGCGTATCCGCCTGCAACTGCCTTTTCAAGCATTTCCTTAGCTGAAACTAACATTTTGTTACCTCCGTATATTATATTTACATACAGTTGCCCGGCCATACGACCGGGCGACTACATTCAAATCGCAAAAATGATTATAACCCAAACCTCTACATTACACAACCGAAAAAGTTAAAGTAATTTAACAAGATACTTATTTTCTCTTTCCGAGAAGTTTGAGAAGACGGATGAACAGATTGATGAAATCAAGATAAAGATCCATAGCTCCGTACAGTCCCAGTACATTATCCGACATACCTGTTCTCTTTTTTGACAATCTGATAATCTTATTTACATCATAAGCTGTATACAGAACGAATATCAATATTCCTATAATGGTAACGATGAAATCCATCGCACTTGAACCGATAAAGAAATTAATTATCGAACCGATCAGAATTCCTATAAGACCTGCAAGGAGAATAGTTCCAAGCTTTGAAAGGTCGAGGCTTGTTACAGCTCCAAATATTGCCATAACAGCGAAAACTGCTGCTGTCATAAAGAATACACTTACAATAGATGAAAGCTTAAATGCAAGGAATATAACCGACAGCGTTAATCCGTTAACTGCAGCAAACGTGAAAAACAAAATTGCTGACAATGTCAAATCATTTCTGTTCATAGCAGTTGTACAAGCGATCACAAGAACAAACTCTATAATAGCGCATATAATGAACGGTGCTCTTCCTGCTCCCCAGAACAACTCTACCATTGTTGGTGAAGATGCAACGAGAAGTGATGTGATACCTGTAATAAGAAGTGCTATAAACATATAGAGAAATGTCTTAGTAAGCACTGAAGTAACATCCATGATATTGTAAGAAGATGTACTTGTATAAGGATCATTTAAATCATCAGGATAGTATGGATTCTGGTTTGAAGGATCTGCAAATGCAGCACCATAATATCCCTGCATATTCTGTACCTGATCAAACTGATCAACCGGCTGCTGTCCGTAAGGATTTGCATTTGGCTGTCCATAAGGTGTTTGTCCGTATGGAGTTGCCTGGCCATATGGGGTTTGCTGGCCATATGCATTCACATCCTGCTGACCATAAGAATTAAAATTCTGCTGGCCATATGGTGTCTGTTGGCCATATGGATTCTGGCCATAAGATGTCTGGCCGTATGGATTAACACTCTGCTGGTTGAGTGAATTATCCACCCCTTGACTATTGTCTCTTTTAAGTTCCATAATTACTTCCTCCTTAATTTAAGTAGTAAATTATTAGAATCCCTCGACTCTTCTTTGTCTACGGATTTCAAGTCTTTTCATAGCGCCTTCCCATTCTGCCTTCTCAGCCTCAGTTTCCGGTTTAAGCCCGAATCTGAGTGGCAGCGGACGGCCTTTTTCATTGACATACACTTCTGTAAAGTAAGCTCTGTTAATAACGCGTCTCTGACCGGTTTCTCTGTCTTCTTCATAGACATCTACGCGAACCTCCATGGAAGTTCTTCCAACGTATGTAAGCTTCGCTCTGATGACTATAATATCGTTGATAAATGCCCCCTTCTTGAACTGAAGGTTATCTATGGCAGCGGTTGTAACATATCCGCCACAATGTCTGGTTGCTGCTATTCCTGCAACCTCATCCATCCATTCCATCAGACGACCACCGAAGAGACGTCCGTTTCCATTTATATCTTCATACTGAATACACTTGTGCCATTCTGTACGTGATTCTTCTACTGACTTTAAACGTTCGTATGCCATAACTACACTTTCCAAATATCTTTATTCTTCACCATCCGAATCTACTACGGATGCAAAATATCTGGCTCCTTCTTTTCTTACTTCTTCATCTCTTATGGAGTAGATATCATCATAATTCTGAATCAGAAGACCTGCGATATATCTTGAAAGCGCTCCCGTCTCAACATAATCAGCAAGTGTCTGAATTACTTCTTCTCTCGACATTCCCTGTCTGTAAGATCTTATCTCAGCTACAGCAGAAAAGATGTCGGCTACAGCTATTATACGAGCACCCATAGGGATGTCATCTGCAGCAAGCCCGAAAGGATAACCATATCCATTCAGTTTTTCATGATGAAGTGATGCCCAGCTGCTTATAAGTTCAAATCCCGGAATTCCGCTAAGGAGTAGATATGTATAGTATGCATATTCCTTAACTACATTGAATTCCTCATCCGTGAGCTTATCACTCTTCTCAAGAATAGCCTTGGGAACCTTCAGCTTACCGACATCATGAAGATATCCGGCAATCATCATCATCTTACATTCATCTTCGGACATACCCATGATTTCCGCAAGTCTTACAGCTGTAGCGGCTACACCGCATGAATGCATCGCTGTATACTGACTTCTGAAATCGATGATACGTGACATAAACTTCGAAAGAACTATAACGTCATCCAATGTTACATCGTTACTGTCCGATATATAGGAAAGAAATACATCCGGTTGATGAAGTGCTTCAAACCATATATATTCCTTCTCTGACATTTTAAGGAAACTTTCAACAACACCTTCCGAAAGCTCTCCGTTTGAAAGCTCCGAAACAGTATCGCATATATCCTGAACCTGGTTAAGAGCTGCATCAGCCGGATTAAGCATCGCTGATACTTTCGCAGCCAGATTGATAATCTGTGAGAAAACAGCATACTTAGGAAGTTCATTCAGAGCAACTCCCGCATAAGATTCTCTGCAGGCGTTAAATATATCTCTGATATATGAAAGTTTCTGCACGTCACCGACAAGTCCGACACCTGCCTTCGACAATTCATAAAAGCTATATTCTGTTCCTTCCTTTTCCGGAAGAAAAACGGAACCTATATCATAAAGCAAAGCACCATATATGAGTTCTGACTTTTCATCCCCTGAGTAACCCATTGCATCGCCTATCTGATAAGCCAAATATGCAACCTGTTGATGGTGCATCGGTTTTCCGGCACTAAGAAGGTTCATTGCCTCTGCAAACTTCTCAACAATAGCCCTCATATTAGTAATCTTCTTCTCCATATGTAACCTCCTATATTCCTATAGTATCCCCGTCACCCCGATTTCATTTAGAAATCGTTAATTATTATACCACATTTACTGCTTTCATGGTACATAAATCTACGTATTTCCGCGGCAAGATTGATTATAACGTATAAAATAAACTCAATTACTATGATATGCTATCTTGCCCGCACATATGGTATAGTGAACTTTTCCCGGAAGTTTCCATCCTGTAAATGGAGTATTTTCTGCTTTGGATGCGTAGTCCCCGGCTACCCATTCCTCGTCTTCTCCGAATATCACTATATCTGCAGGTGCTTCCGTCTGAAGACTTCCCGGAACCATCCTGTATAGTTCTGCCGGTGCCTTACTCATAAGCTCCATAAGTTTAATAAGTGATATATGTCCCGGCTTAACAAGCGAAAGGATTCCCAAACCAAGCGAAGTCTCAAGCCCCGTTATTCCGCTTGGTGCAAGTTCCATACTTCTTTCCTTTTCTTCTTTGGAATGAGGAGCATGATCTGTAACTATCATATCGATAGTTCCATCCTTTATTCCTTCTATTATAGCCATTCGATCTGATTCCTCTCTGAGAGGAGGATTCATTCTGGCATATGTTCCGTACTTAAGTACCGCATCCTCGGTAAGTGTAAAGTGATGAGGTGTTGCTTCTGCATGAACATCAGCGCCGAGTTTTTTGGCAGCTCTTACGAATTCAACACTGTTTTTCGAGCTGATATGCTGAATACAGAGTGTTGCTCCGGTACTTATTGCAAGTGCCACATCTCTGGCAACCATTACATCCTCCGCTGTACGTGATGCACCACCGTATCCAAGCTCTTCTGAAACTTTTCCCATATTTACGCCGGGCTGTTTTACAAAAAGAGGATCTTCTTCATGAAGACTTACAGGAAGGTCCAGCTCTCTTGCTTTAACAAGCGCTTTATACAGAACCTTCTCATCCATTATCGGAAGTCCGTCATCGGTAAAGCCGGCCGCTCCTGCTTCTGCGAGAGCGTCCATATCTACGAGTTCATTTCCCTTCATGCCCTTCGTAACCGTTGCAGTCTGAATAACATGAATCGGAGTTTTCTCACCTTTTTCCTGTATATATTTCAGGGTTTCAAGGTTGTCCACAACAGGTTTTGTATTCGCCATACATACCACTGTCGTGAATCCACCTCTTGCCGCCGCAGCAGCACCTGTTTCTATGTCTTCTTTATATGTAAAGCCCGGATCTCTGAAATGCACATGAGTATCAACCAGTCCCGGAGCCACGACAAGCCCGGTTGCATCGATTACTTTCACATCACTTTCAGCAATATCGTATTTTGCTTTAACCTCTTCTATATCCAGATTAGGTCCTGCGCCTGCTATAAAGCTATCCACTATAGCTACATCACCGACCGTATCCATACCTGTTACAGGGCATACAAGCCTACCGCCCTTAATGTATATCATCACTTAGTCACCTCCCGATTGCTGTATCTTAATATATCTTATAAATATATCAGAAATGTGAAATATAGTACAGCATTTCACAAACTATTGTTAACGCAGTCCAACGAGTATATAATATACAGCAAAAGTTTCTTAATCTTGGAGAAGAATAATGGACACCGGATTAGATGTCAAAAAAAGACTAAATGAATTAGCAGACAAAGCATATCGCGAAAACCGATATGTCTTTACCGATTTTTTAAATATATCTCAACTCTCCGCTTATCATGAAATGAAGAAGGACTTTATCCAGACAGGAAGTTCTCTGTTCGGCGGATGTCCTGAATGCGAACGGTGTGTTGTACGTTTCGGATTCGAAGAAGTTCTTGGATATGACCAGCCTTTCCCTATTGCCGTACTACGTATTGCTCCGGTGAATCCCAAGTATGCAGAAAAGCTGACTCACAGAGATTATCTGGGTTCAGTAATAGGTCTCGGTCTCGAAAGAGAAAAGATCGGTGATATAATCATTAAGAATTCAGATGATCCCAAGAAGGGACAGATCGCATATATTTTCGTTATAGACAGCATAGCTGATTATATAATAGAAAATCTAAGCTATGTAAAACATACACATGTTTCTGTCATACTTTCGAACAGTATTCCCGAAGAAGCTCGTCCTCACCTCGAGGAGGAATCTATCATAGTAAGCTCTAACCGACTGGATGCTATCATCTCTAGAATATATAAACTCTCACGCGACAGCGCTCTGAAGCATATAACTGAAGGAAAGGTCTTCGTCAACGGGATAACAAGAACCGAAAATGCCAAGCCTCTTAAAGATGGCGATGTCGTATCAGTACGAGGGATGGGAAAGTTCATCATGACCGGTGTGGGCGGAACGACCAAAAAAGATAAGATATATATAAATATACAGAAATACATTTAAAAAGACCGACAGTGCAAAACCGTCGGTCTTTTATCATTTTTTAGATCACTCTATATAAGATTTAGTAATTCTCAGCATTTACTTCAAAGAAGCTCTGTGGATGTGCACATGCAGGGCAAACTTCAGGAGCCTTTGTTCCAACAACAATATGACCACAGTTGCGGCACTCCCATACCTTAACTTCGCTCTTTGCAAATACTTCCTGAGCCTCTACGTTATGAAGAAGGGCTCTGTATCTTTCCTCATGATGCTTCTCAATAGCTGCAACGAGTCTAAACTTCTCAGCGAGTTCAGGGAATCCTTCCTCATCAGCTGTCTTTGCAAATCCATCATACATATCTGTCCACTCATAGTTCTCACCATCAGCAGCAGCCTTAAGATTTGCAGCAGTATCTCCAAGCTCTCCGAGCTCTTTGAACCACATCTTAGCATGTTCCTTCTCATTATCAGCTGTCTTAAGGAACAGAGCCGCAATCTGCTCATATCCTTCCTTCTTTGCAACTGAGGCAAAATAAGTATATTTATTTCTTGCCTGTGACTCACCGGCAAATGCTGTCTGAAGATTCTTCTCTGTCTGTGTTCCTGCATATTTACTTCCTGAAGCAGGGGCATCCTCTATAAGTTCAAGGCTTTCTACACCCACTCCGCAAACAGGGCATACAGGTGTTTCACCCTCAGCGACCTCGAAAATCTCCCCACATATCTTACATCTGTATTTCATAGTTAAGCCTCCTCTGATTTATTATTTTGTTCTATAACGAACACTGTTAGTATAACTTAAAAATAGTATACTTAGTCAACACTAATTATGTTTCAAAAAAAGACAATAAATATTTCAAATTGTTGCCATTTTGTCATAATTCCATTACAACTTAGCGGCTATATTGTTCTCTTTATAATGTATATTAGCTTTATCAAATTTAATTCTAAAGGAGAACAAAACAATGAGAAAACTTAAAAGATTTCTAATCGGCGTATGCACAGCTGCTCTGTGTCTTTCAGCCATAGTTACGCCTGTAGCCGCAAAAAGCTCGAGTATTTATGACAAATCCGGTGCTTATGAGTATGTACTTCCATCATATACTCAGACTGCCAAAAGGGTAAAGAACTGGACTGAATTCAATGGTCAGATGAGCGCACTTATAGAGCAGTGCAAGGTACAGAATCCTGCTAGCTGGTATGTTGATACAGGTATTAAGGAAGCTGCCGCAAAGTATCTTAAAGAAGGCAAATATGTAGGTGATCTTAGATACCTTACAGACAATGGCATCTTCTCTTTAAATGCTTCTAATTCAAAAGCATTTAATTATGGAATCTTTATTACAGATGATATTAATACCGGTCGTTATACAATTATCTGTAAATGTAGCCAATCTGACTTTAATGAAATGGCATCTACTTATTATGGTTCATCAAATAAAACCGAGTTCACATTTTATGATGTAGAAGGTCACACGGATTACTCATACGACAAGGTCAATCATATCTTAACCGTTAAAAATTATCCATATTAAAAAAGAAATGCTTAAAACCCGTAATATTTGTCATAACCGGCAAATATACGGGTTTTATTCTTTATATAATTTTATAAACTTTTTTACTCTACTGTAACTGACTTGGCAAGGTTTCTTGGCTTATCTACATCAAGCCCCTTCGCATCAGATGTATAGTAAGCAATAAGCTGGATTATTACAGCTGTTGCAAATACTCCGAATATACTGTCAGTCTTCGGAATGTATATCTGGCTATCACATACTTCTTCGCTTTCAGTCTTACCTTCCTGACTGATAAGTATTACATATGCACCTCTGGACTTAACTTCTCTTACATTTGAGATAACCTTTGAATAAACCTGTTCTTCAGTAGCTATAGCTATTACAGGCACCTGCTCGGAAATAAGTGCTATTGTTCCGTGCTTCAGTTCACCTGCCGCATATGCCTCGGAATGAATATATGATATCTCTTTCAGCTTAAGTGAAGCTTCAAGACTGAGTGTATAATCTATTCCTCTTCCGATGTAGAATACATCAGGAGCTGTCTTGATATGATTTGCTATTCTTCTGATATCATCCGAAGCAGCTATAGTCTTCTTCATAATCTCTCCGACACCGGAAAGCTTTGTCATGAATTCTCTTGCCTGCTCCTCTGAAATGATTCCCTTAACAAGACCAAGTCTTGCAGCCAGGATATACATAGCAGATATCTGAACTGTGTATGCCTTCGTACTGGCAACAGCGATTTCAGGACCTGCATGTGTATAAAGTACATAATCACTTTCACGTGCAATAGTTGAACCTTTGACATTTACAACCGACAGAACCTTACTTCCCTTTCTTTTAGCCAGGCGAAGCGCTTCAAGTGTATCGATTGTTTCACCGGACTGCGAAACAACTATTGTAAGTGTATTCTCATCTATAATAGGATCCTTATGTCTGAATTCTGATGCAATTTCAACACATACAGGGATTCTGAGCTTTGACTCAATAAGTGACTTTGCTACCATTCCTGCATACATTGCTGTACCGCACGCAACTATAACTATATCCTTTACATTCTTCAGCATCTCATCGTCAATTCCGTCATCAGCGAGGAACGGAAGTCCGTCCTGAATTCTTGGAGCAACTGTTCTCTCAAGTGCTTCAGGCTGCTCATTTATCTCTTTAAGCATGTAGTGAGGATATCCGCCCTTTTGAGCTGATGAGATATCCCAGTTAACCTCAAGCATTTCAGGCTCCACCTTGCGTCCTTTAAGATCCTGAACTTCTATTCCGTCTTCAGAAAGCGTAAGAATATGATATTCAGGTACTACAAAATATCTCTTTGAAAAACTTATAAGTGCTGTGAGATCTGAGGCAATGATTGAACCTCCGTCAAACGAAGCGGCAACCATAGGACTAACATTTCTTATAGCAAATATCTTACCCGGCTGATCATCAAACATGATGCAAAGCGCAAATGATCCTGCAAGAAGATCTACTACTTTTCTGATAGCCTTATATGGATCACCTTCATAGAATTGATCAAGAAGCGCTGCTACTACTTCTGTATCTGTTTCAGATTTGAGAATATTCTTGAGACCAAACTCTGTTGTGAGTTCTTTATAGTTCTCAATAATTCCGTTATGACATAATGTGACTGAGCCTTGATTGTGAGGATGTGCATTTGTTTCTGTTACTCCTCCGTGAGTAGCCCATCTTGTATGTCCGATTCCACAGGTTGCATCAGTTGAATCTCCGGCAACTGCTGCCTCAAGTTCCGCAACCTTACCTGTTTTCTTCTTAAGAACTATTCCCGTTTTAGGATCAAGCACTGCAACTCCGGCACTGTCATATCCACGATATTCGAGAGTCTTAAGACCATTTATGATAATATCCTTTGCAGGTTCATTACCTGTATAACCTATAATTCCACACATATTCGTGCCTCCTTTTTGTACATCAAAAAATCATTCACAGGCCGCATTAAAAAAACGCAGCTTGCGAGCATGGTTTTTAAATATTTGATGCACTGTCCATATTCCTCTGTTCTACGGTTGCCCGAAGGTTTTAAAAATATGGATTACGAATGTGCGGTCCGGGGAAGCATCCGCCGAGTTTTTTCGGAGTCTTAGTTATATAACAAAGACAACGTTTCGATAACTTCCCACCTCGTCGATGCACTGTATTTTGATTACTCTCATCGCACAGTCTGCTCTTTAACAGCAGCGAACGCCGCCTGCCCGCAAAGGCACCGATGTACCTTCACGGCACTGCAGCTTTCTAAGGACGCAACCACTTCGTGGTTGGTCCTACTGTGCGCGATTTTTTCAAAATCGTGCACTGTGGCGCTAAGCTTTTTAAGCTTTCCAAAGTTTATATCTCCTTTTTAGTATAAACCGAGTGTTATTATACCATATGTAGTACATCAAAAGCAAATCATACGAAAACCTCCCGATATAGCGTCAATTTTTTGTATAATTCGCTACATCGAGAGGTTTGTTTAATTATTTAATATTTACCTGTCCCTTACCCTTGAATAGTTTTTCGTAAGCTTTCTTTTTTGACTTTGGAACTTTTATAACCGCATTCTTATTTATTCCTTTGAATGCATTTGCTCCAACCTTTTTAATTGTAGTACTCTTTATCGTAATCTTTTTAAGAGATGACATCTTATTGAAGGCATTTGCTCCGATTCCGGTTACCTTGTAGCTGACACCCTTGTACTTTACGGAAGCCGGCACGGTAACAGCTTTAAGCTTTTTGTTTTTGCAGGAAACCAGAGACACCTGATAATTTCCCTTCTTGGATGTTGTTACCTTATAAACCAGATTGCCTACGGTAAACTTCTTGCCCTTAGCTAGTGCCTTTTCCTGATTTGATGTGTCAGTTCCGGGCCTCTTTGTATCTACCTTTGGCGCATTTGGATCCTTGTAAATATAAGCGGTATTCTCACCAACTATCATAAGCTGCATCTTGTGTCTTGGCTGATCGTCACTATCGTTCGAGTCCATTTTATATCCTCTCACACAAAGATAGTACACTTTGCCACCTTCCAACTTGACACAGATACCTGATGTTGAACCGTAATAATTTACTTCAATGAGATTAATCTGCTTCGGATAACTTCCAGCCTGATCAAATATAATCGTACTTACTCCTATCGGATTCTCATCAAGTCCCTTTGCCAGGATTATATAATCACCGGTCGTTTGAGGTCTGACCGCATATACTACAGCCTCGTCCACACCAATCTCTATGTTTTTCACTGATTTCTTCAGTTCATTTATATCCACATAAGACGGATCAAAAAATGTTTCTATTGAAACATACAGATCATAAAATCCCTTTACACTTCCTAAACCCTGAAGTCTGACTACATAATCACCCACCTCTGTCGGAGAACCATTCTTCCACACAAGAGATTCAGTCATACCGCTTCGGTCATAATTTGATTTTGTTGTATATTTCAGTATTTTATAGTCTTTCCCCAGTTCAAGCTTATTATAGACAGAACTATCATCGATGGATTGATAAGCCAACGTATAGTCATACATATCAAACGGTTTCCCTGTATATGGCACCGTAATGCCACCTGATGAGGTAGAATAAGATTTCTTATTATATACTGTAGCGTAATACAGATATTTACTTGGATAATCAACAGTAAATGTAAGCGAACTGCCTTCATGCGCTGTATATTCAATTGTTATCGTATATTTTACCCCGACCTTCAAGTTTGAGTATTTTCTTATATTAATATATTCATTATCAG
>JAFZXD010000207.1 GCA_017616955.1 Eubacterium sp.
AATATTCATAATGTTTTACAGAGTATAGTGGATACTTGGCTTCCCGTACTGGGTGTCATCGGAGTAATTATTCTCCTGATCATCGTAGCTCGTTTCCTCAAGAAAAAGAAAGACAACTAGAGGAGGCTGCATGCGACACTTAAGAAAAGTGCCAAGTATCGAGCAGATGCAGCAGACCGAAGGAGGCCTCTGCTGCATCGCTATGTTGCTTAGATATTATAGGAGCAATGAAACCCTGAATGAGATCAGACAGGATCTGTCTGTTGGACGAGACGGTCTGGCCCTTTCGGAATTGCACTCGTATCTAAAGAAAAGGAATTTTGAGACACATATCCTGAAAGTTCCTATAGAACAGTTATCAGGTATGCCTTTTCCCGCAATAGCATACTGGCAGAAAAAACAATTTGTATTAATCACTCGAATACACGGTGATACAGTAACGATTATCGATCCCGAATTCGGGCGTATGAATATATCTGTGGATGAATTTGAAGCTTCTTATTCCGGAGTAATTCTGACAGCGGAACCAACCGAAAGATTTGAACCGATACATAAGAAGACAAGTCCATGGATTCATATCTTAAAGGATTTGAAAAATAAAAAGAATCTATTGATCCGTACCATATTAATATCACTTCTGGCATACGGAATACAGATGGCTACACCACTTCTGATGCAGGTCATCGTAGACACACTGACTTCCGGAAGTACCAATATAGATTTAAAAATATGTATGGTATTCGCACTATCGATATTTGTAATATTCGGAATCACTTCCTTATTACAGAAAATGTGCCTGACGGATTTTCAGATAGCACTTGATAACAATCTGACTAAGAAGACATTTCACAAGATGGTAAGTCTTCCGTATTCATTCTTCGACAGTCGATCAAACGGTGATCTTCTGTTCAGACTGAGCAGTCTTACCGTGATCAGAAACCTGTTATCACAGCACATCATAAACGGTGTAATCCAGTTTGGTTATGCAGTTGCTATCTTTATATACCTGATCAATAAATCTCTGATCCTGACAGGACTGACTACATTTCTGTTTCTTTTGAACGGAGCGTTTATCCTTGTCATGAGAGAAAAGATCATGGAGACAAATCGAGTACAGTTGATGAAAGATACCAAGCTTGAAGCTATTCAGACAGAAACCATTCACTCAATGCTCGGAATAAAAACTTCCGGTATTGAAAATGACATCTGGAACAACTGGAAAGATCAGTATCGTCTGAGTATGAAAGCATACAAACAGAAGGGAACGATACTGAATCTATATTCCACAATCATTTCATTGATGCAGCTTATAGGACCGCTTGTTGTTCTTCTGTTCGGAATAAGAGAATTCCTTTCCGGACGAATATCCATCGGTGAATCTATAGCATGCTACTCGCTGGCAGCTTCATTTATCGGAACAAGCTTATCGCTGTTCAACCTGTGGAATGATCTGTCCATGGCTTCCTCATATCTTGAGAGAATCGTGGAGATAACAACCGAAGAACAGGAGTATATTCCTGAAGATCCGGTTCCTGTCACCGTACAGGGAGATATTGAATTCAAAAATGTAAGTTTTTCTTACTCTAAGAATTCAAAACCTATAATAAAGAATCTTAGTTTCACAATTAAAAAAGGAACCAAGTTCGCCATAGTAGGTCCGTCCGGTTCCGGAAAAAGTACTATAACAAAACTGCTTTTGGGACTATATAAACCTACATCCGGTTCAATATATTATGAAGGAGTAGACATCAACAAGCTTGATGTAAAAGACCTTCGCAAACAGATTGGTGTAGTACCTCAGGATATGTCTCTGTTCAACAGAACCATAGCTGAGAATATATCTCTGAATAATGATTATCCATTGGAAGAGATTCAATCTTCTGCACGAATCGCAAATATACATGATGAGATCATGGCCATGCCTATGAATTACAGAACCATGATATCAAACATGGGAAATAACCTATCAGGTGGTCAAAGACAGAGAATAGTTCTTGCCAGGACTATACTAAATAAACCAAATGTAATGATTCTTGATGAAGCCACAAGTTCTCTTGATAATATAAATGAGAAACTGGTTTCAGATCATTTCAAAAAGTGCGGAAGCACACAGATAATCATAGCTCACAGATTATCAACTATCATTGATGCCGATAAAATACTTGTTCTTCAGAACGGAACACTCAAAGAAATCGGCACACATAATGAACTAATGAAAATGAATGGATTATATACAACTTTATACAACAATCAAAACAGCTTATCAGCATAAAAGGAGAAAAAAAACATGTTATTTAATTTTAAAAAGAAAACATCTGCAATTCCTGTAACAGGATTTGCAGCTATGGAGTTAAATCCGGAAGAAGCAGACAAGATTATCGCTAGTGGTACAAACTCATATATTTCCGAATCAGCTATGGACTACAATCTCGGAAGAAACACAGAGATTCAGTCTCTTCTGGAGAAAATACACCAGAACTAAGAAAGGATCATAAAATGACATTTAGCAGCCTAAAACGTGTTCCTTACATAGGACAGATGCGGCAGACTGAATGCGGTTTATGTTGCGTTGCCATGTTGTTGCAATACTACAACAGCTATGAAGGAATACACAATATCCGAAAGGAACTGGATGTTGGACGTGACGGTATCAAGCTTTCATTATTATCCGGTTATCTGACCGAAAGAGGTCTGGAGACGAAAATATTCAAAGCACCTACTCACTTCCTTAATACATTTCAGCTACCTGCAATAATATTTTGGGACCACAGTCATTTTGTAATACTTGAAAAAATATCCGACGACAACTATTACGTTGTAGATCCGGCTTTCGGTAGAGCCACTCTTAAGAAAGAGACATTTATGGCTCACTACTCAGATATAATACTGACCGCAAAACCAACAGAAAACTTTGTTCCGTACACTGAACGAAGCCATCTATGGATAAACAGTTTTAAGAATATGTCTATCAGTAAGATTCAAGTTCTTAATGTATTTGTAGCATCCATTATTACTTATATGTTGAATCTGGTCATACCTATATTTGTGGAACACATTATCGATAGATCGGGAACGGCGACATTTAATAGTCTATACAACAAATATTTTCCTATTACCTTATGTATCGGAATCGTATATGCTCTCTTCTCTTTCTACAGAGGACAAAATATGTTAAGCATGCAGCTGGGCATCGATCGTTACCTGACTAAAGGAACATTTCGAAAGCTTCTGCATCTTCCGTATAAATTCTTTGAGAGTAGGACACACGGAGATCTGTTATTCAGACTCAGTTGTCTGTCCACCATACGAGATCTTATATCCGAACATATACTTTCAGGTATCATGGAACTTGGTATGGTAACTATTATAATCGGATATATGCTTTACAAATCCGTTCCACTGACTTTGATAGCTCTTGCATTTCTTATAGCAAATATACTGTTTATGTTTAAGATGCAATCAAAGCTCGGAGAAGCAAATCAATATGCCGTGCGTGCCAATACCGCAGCACAAGGTGTTCAGGTAGAAGCAGTTTATTCTATGTACGGAATAAAGATTGCAGGAATGGAAAACCAGGTATTAGAAGACTGGGACGATAAATACAAAGAAAGCATGCGTCTTCACAGACGTAAATGTATGCTTCAAAATATAAATGATACAATAACTCAGCTACTCAATCTTGCAGGACCTATGGTACTGCTCATAGCCGGTATATATTTCTTCTACAGCGGAAGGATTTCTATCGGAGAGATTATAGCTCTGTATACTCTGGCAGGAACATTATACGGTTCTTCATCGAAGCTTCTGTCCATATGGACTGACTTCACTCTGGCTACATCTTATCTTGAAAGAATATCAGATATCATGAATTCAGATGAAGAGATCGAACCGGACAATTCAGTAAGTCTTCCGATATCGGGAGAGATTGATCTGGAACATGTATCATTTGCATATAACAAACACGCTGACAGCATACTTGAAGATATATGCATGCATATAAATCCGGGCGAAAAAGTCGCCATAGTCGGAACATCAGGTTCCGGAAAAAGTACACTGTTTAAACTTCTTCTCGGGCTTTATGAGCTCAAGGATGGAAATATACTCTACGATAACGTTAATCTGCTAAAGCTTAACAAACATGACACTCGTAAGCAGATAGGAGTTGTACCTCAGGATACATCTCTGTTTAACAAAACAATCTTCGAAAACATTGCTGTAAACAATCCTAACATAACCATCGAAGATGTAGAATCCGCCGCAGAAGCAGCTCAGTTATCCAACGAGATAGAAGCTATGCCTATGAAGTACGATACTCTTGTGTCCGATATGGGAATGAATCTGTCGGGAGGACAGCGTCAGAGAATCGCTCTTGCAAGAGCTCTTGTAAATCATCCTAAAGTACTTATTCTGGATGAGGCCACAAGCTCTCTGGACAACATAAACGAACAGCGAATTTCCACTTACCTTAAGGATCAAAATTGTACACGAATAGTAATCGCTCATCGTTTATCCACCATAGTGGACTCCGATAAGATTATCGTACTTGATAAGGGCCGTATCAAAGAGACAGGAACACATGATGAACTCCTGGCTCGCAAGGGACTGTATTACAACATATACAGAAGCCAGACAAATAAATAATACGGTAAAAAATAAGGCAGCCTAGGCTGTCTTATTTTTTTTACCGTATTATTCATATCTTATTTTCGTTAGGATTTGAAACGATTCCCTTTTTAAAGTGTCTTCGACACAGTGCCGTGTAACTTTCATTTCCACCATATTCTATCTGAGAACCTGTTCTTACTATCTTTCCGTCTTTAACTCGTGCATTGAACTGTGCTTTTTTACCACACCAGCATACTGTAGGTACTTCTTCTATAACATCTGCAAGTGCCATAAGACGAGCGGATGCATCAAAAAGATTCCCCTGAAAATCAGTTCTAAGTCCGTAACAAATTACTGGGCAATCATAATCATCTACTATATCAGATAAAAAATCTATATCATCCGGTGAAAGGAACTGGCATTCATCAACTATGATACAGTCCCATATATCTTCTTTGTTTATATGTGGAAGACATTTTTTAAGCCACGATAAAGAGTAAGCTTTTTCACTAAGACCGATTCTCGATCTGATAATATCGAGACCATCTCGATCTTCTCCATCAGGTTTTATCAATACTGCAGATTGACCTCTTTCGATATAATTATAGTGAACCATCAGCGCATTTGCGGTCTTACTGCTACCCATTGCGCCGTAGCGAAAATATAGTTTAGCCATTTCTTTCTCCTTTATGTATCATTTATTTTACCGTCCATTCAGTCCACTCAATATGATTGTACTGCATTAAATCGTCTGATTTTTTTTAACAATCCATCCAATAAAATATAAT
>JAFZXD010000208.1 GCA_017616955.1 Eubacterium sp.
ATCCGCTTAGAACGAACGGAGAAACAGTCGGATATATCTGGGCTACTAATTTTGATGTATCAAATACGCTTAGTATCAAACAGACTCTTGAAGTTACAACGTTTATTCTTGCGGCTGAGATAGCTAATCATCAGCTGTTCAAGAGGATGGAAGTGCTCAGCGCTACGGATCTTCTGACCGGTCTTTATAACCGTAATGCTATGAACAACAGGATTACCGATATAGTAAACGGCAATGATACATTTACAGATGCATACGGTATTATATTTATAGATCTGAATGGTCTGAAGGTTGTAAATGACAACGAAGGTCATAATGCAGGAGATCAGCTTTTAAAAGATGCAGCGATGCTACTAAGAGAAACATTTGACGGCTGTGAGATATACAGAGTGGGTGGAGATGAATTTCTCGTTATTGTCCTCGGACAGAGTGAAGAAGAGTTTAATAAACTTGTTGAAAAACTTAGAGTTTCGTCCGAGAATTCAGATCATGTAAAGATTGCTATAGGAACATGTTTTGGCGATTCAAAGCTTGATATAAGAAAAGCAATGCACTTTGCTGATGAGAGAATGTATATAGATAAAGAAAATTATTATTCTAATCATCCTGAGCGTAAGAGAAGGATGAACTAATAAAAAATGAGAGGGTTATAGAATCATATGAATATCGTACTGTTATCGGGAGGTTCCGGAAAACGTCTCTGGCCTCTCAGTAATGATGTAAGGTCCAAACAGTTTATTAAAATATTTAAGAAACCGGAAGCATTCCAGAGTGATCCTGAAGATAAATATGAATCAATGCTTCAGAAAGTTTATCGTCAGATCAAGACTGTGGATAAGGATGCTACTGTTACGATTGCGACAAGTAAATCACAGGTTTCGGCTATCCACAATCAGATTGGTTCCGAGGTTGGAATAAGTGTCGAACCGTGCCGTAGGGATACATTTCCTGCTATAGCACTTGCAACTGCTTATCTGCACGATGTACAGGGTGTCGGGCTTGATGAAGTGGTTGTTGTATGTCCGGTTGATCCGTATGTAGATGATGAGTATTTTGAGGCACTTAACAGACTTAGTGAACTGGCTGAGAAGGATACAGCCAATCTTGTATTGATGGGAATTGATCCTACTTACGCTAGTGCCAAATACGGATATATTATTCCTGCTTCAAAGGATCAGGTTTCAAAGGTTGAAACATTTAAAGAAAAGCCGGATGAACCTACGGCTCAGAAGTATATCGATCAGGGCGGTCTTTGGAACGGTGGTGTTTTTGCTTACAAATTAAGATATGTACTGGACAGAGCGCATGAGCTTATAGATTTTACAGATTATGCGGATCTGTTCTCCAAATATGAAACTCTTACAAAGATAAGTTTTGATTATGCTGTTGTTGAACATGAGAAGGATATCGCTGTTCTCAGGTTTGCAGGAGAGTGGAAAGATCTTGGTACTTGGAACACCCTTAGTGAAGCTATGGATGAAAATGTCATAGGTGAGGGAATCCTGAATGAACAATGTTCGAACGTCCATGTTATCAATGAGATGGGAGTTCCTATTCTTGTTATGGGACTTAAGGATGCGGTTGTTAGTGCTTCAACAGACGGAATCCTTGTTTCTGATAAAGAGCAGAGTGCGTCTATAAAGCCATTTGTTGATGCTATTAATCAGCAGGTTATGTTTGCTGAGAAGAGCTGGGGGACTTACAAGGTTCTGGATGTGGAAGAGGAGAGTATGACTGTTAAGATCACTCTCAAAGCAGGACAGCACATGAATTATCATAGCCATGAACGCAGAAATGAAGTATGGACGATAATCAGCGGAACCGGAAAAACTATAGTCGACGGAATGGAACAGCCTGTTAAACCGGGAGATGTGATAACTATGGCAGCAGGTTGCAAACATACTATTATAGCTGATTCAGAGCTTCAGATTATCGAAGTTCAGCTTGGAAAAGGTATTACAGTAACAGATAAAAAGAAGTATGAATTAAATCGCTAAGTTATATATGACCGGAGAAGGATAAAGTATGTCTAGTGTACCTTTATTATTAAAGCCTGCAGCAAAAGATTACATTTGGGGTGGAAGCAGGTTAAATGATGATTTTGGAAAAAATATAAAAATGTCGCCTTTGGCGGAAACGTGGGAATGTTCAACTCATCCGGATGGTACATCGATTGTGTCCGGAGGAGCATATGATGGGACTCTGCTCAGTGAGGTTTTAAAGTATCATCCTGAATATCTCGGTACTCATCCATTGCTTATAACAGCAGGAAAACCCGAGCTTCCGATACTTGTAAAACTGATAGATGCAAAGAGTGATCTGTCAGTACAGGTTCATCCTGATGATGAATATGCTCTCGAACATGAAAAAAGTCTCGGAAAAACTGAGATGTGGTATGTTCTGGATTCTCGCCCGGGTTCAAAGCTTGTATATGGATTTAATCAAGACGTTAATGAAGAGATAGTGAGAGAATCAATAGTAGCGGGAACTATAGAGAAGTTTCTGAATCATG
>JAFZXD010000209.1 GCA_017616955.1 Eubacterium sp.
AGTATCGTGCATGCCCACTTCTTCGTAAGATGGTTCGTGGCGGTAACCTTGGTGTTAAGAGTGGTAAGGGATTCTACAAGTATAATGAAGACCGTACCAAGACACCTGTAGATGCACTGTAAATTATAATCAATAAATAGGACAAGGCTTAGTCCTTGTCCTTGATTTTGGAGGAAATATCATGGATTTCACACTTGATAAAAAGCATGAGATGGCTCGTGAACTCTTCAAAGAGTTTGCTGAGACAGAGGTTAAACCTCTTGCTATGGAAATTGATGAACAGCATAGATTTCCAAGTGAAACAGTTGAGAAGATGGCTAAGGCCGGATTCATGGGAATTCCTGTACCGAAAGAATTCGGTGGACAGGGTTGTGATGTACTGACATATATTATGGCAGTAGAAGAGATGGCTAAGGTTTGCGCTACTACTTCAGTTATCCTTTCAGCTCATACATCACTTTGTATCGATCCTATTATGACATACGGTACACAGGAGCAGAAAGAGAAGTATGTTTCAGATCTTGCTACAGGTAAGAAGCTTGGTGCGTTTGCACTTACAGAGCCTGGTGCAGGAACAGATGCTCAGATGCAGCAGACAAAGGCTGTTCTTGATGGTGATGAGTGGGTTCTTAACGGATCTAAGTGCTTTATCACAAACGGTAAGGTAGCTGATGTTTACATCGTTATCGCTGTTACCGGTATTGTTGAGAAGCGCGGACGTAAGATGAAAGAGATTTCAGCATTTATCGTTGATAAGGGAACTCCAGGATTCTCATTTGGTACAAAAGAAAACAAGATGGGTATCTGCGGATCTTCTACTTATGAGCTTATATTTGAAGATGCTCGTATCCCTAAGTCAGCACTTCTTGGTGCTCAGGGTAAGGGATTCGGTATTGCTATGCATACTCTTGACGGTGGACGTATCGGTATCGCTGCTCAGGCACTTGGTATAGCTGAAGGAGCTCTTCAGAGAACAGTTGAATATACAAAGGAAAGAAAGCAGTTCGGAAGAAGCATTTCTGCTTTCCAGAATACACAGTTCCAGCTTGCAAACATGGCTACTAAGGTAGAGGCTGCTAAGCTTCTCGTATACCAGGCTGCTATGAAGAAGCAGCAGTTTGCTGAGGGAGCAAAGGTTTCTTACAGTGTAGAAGCTGCTATGGCTAAGCTTTATGCTGCAGAAGTTGCTATGGAAGTAACAACTAAGGCAGTTCAGCTCCATGGTGGATACGGATACATTAAGGAATACGAAATCGAGCGTATGATGCGCGATGCAAAAATAACAGAGATTTACGAGGGAACCAGCGAAGTTCAGCGTATGGTTATCTCAGGAAATCTTTTAGCATAAGGAGGGTACAGGCGTGAATATAGTTGTTTGTGTAAAACAGGTACCTGATACAAAAGGTGGAGTAAAGTTTAAGCCGGATGGTACTCTCGACAGAAATGCAATGAAATCCATTATGAATCCTGATGATAAGGCAGGACTTGAGGCTGCTCTTCGTATCAAGGACGAAAATGGTGCAACAGTTACTGTTGTAACAATGGGACTTCCTAAGGCAGAAGATGTTCTTAGAGAAGCACTTGCTATGGGTGCTGACAAAGCAGTACTTGTAACAGATAGAAGACTTGCAGGAGCTGATACATGGGCTACATCTCAGACAATCGCTGCTGCACTCAGAAAGCTTGATTATGATCTGATCATCACAGGACGTCAGGCTATTGACGGAGATACAGCTCAGGTTGGACCTCAGATATCAGAGCATCTTGGTCTTCCGCTTATTTCATATGCTGAAGAGCTTAAGGTAGAAGGCGATTCAGTTATCGTTAAGAGACAGTATGATGACAGACATCATATCCTTAAAGCTAAGATGCCTTGTCTTGTAACAGCTCTTTCTGAATTAAATGTACCTAGATATATGACTCCGGGTGGAATCTTCGATGCATTCGAAGAGGAGATCACAGTGTGGGATAGAGATGCACTTGATACACTCGATGATAGCAATATGGGACTTAAAGGTTCTCCTACACAGATTGCAAAAGCTTCAGATAAGGTTGCTAAGGGTGCCGGTGAAAAGGTAGCTCCTGAAACAGCTAATGAAGCAGCTGACTACATACTCGGTAAGCTCGCAGAGAAATTTGTAATCTAGTATATATTATAGAATAGGAGGACTAAATTATGTCTTTAGAAGAATATAAGGGCGTGTATGTCTTTGCTCAGCAGATCGATAATCACATCACTGAGATCACATACGAGCTCATGGGTAAGGCTATAGAACTTGCAAAAGACCTTAACACAGAAGTTGTTGCTGTACTTTGCGGTTCAGAGATAGAGAATAAGGTATTCCATCTTAAGGAGCACGGTGCTGATAGAATCATCCTCATCGATGATCCTGAGCTTAAGGAATACAGAACAGAGCCATATGCACATGCTCTGTCAGAAGTAATTAATGAATTCAAGCCGGATGTGTTCCTTATCGGAGCAACAGCAATCGGTCGTGATCTTGCACCTCGTGTATGTGCAAGAGTACATACAGGACTTACAGCTGACTGTACAGTTCTTGAAATCGGAGATTTCCCTCTTAATGCTATTCCTGGTAAGGAAGATCTTCAGAAGCACAATCAGCTTCTTATGACAAGACCAGCATTTGGTGGAAATACAATCGCCACAATCGCTTGTCCTGATTTCAGACCTCAGATGGCTACAGTTAGACCTGGTGTTATGAAGAGATCTCCTAAGATCGTTGGAAGAGAGTGTGAGGTTGTTAAGTTCAATCCTGGATTCACTCCTGATGAGAAGTATGTTGAGATCCTTGATATCATCAAGTCAGTTAATGAGACAGTTGATATCCAGAAGGCTAAGATTCTTGTAGCAGGTGGTAGAGGTGTAGGTTCTGCAGAGAACTTCCAGCTTCTTAAAGATCTTGCTGACGTACTTGGCGGTGAGGTTGCTTGTTCACGTGCAGCTGTAGATAACGGATGGCTTCCTAAGGAGCTTCAGGTTGGTCAGACAGGTAAGACAGTTAGACCACTTGTTTACTTCGCTATCGGTATTTCAGGTGCTATTCAGCATACTGCAGGTATGGAAGAGTCTGAGATCATCATCGCTATTAACAAAGATGAATCAGCTCCTATCTTCGATGTTGCTGACTACGGTATAGTTGGAGATCTTAACAAGATCGTTCCACTTCTTACTGAAGGAATCAGAGCACGCAAGGAAGAAGGCGTTGAAGAAGACTAAGTTTAATATGTTAAGCATATATGATGCCCGGAGGAACAATTCCTCCGGGCATTTTTTTCTTTTAGGAATATACTTGGCGTGGTATAATGTCAAACAGAGTGTTACTATTCGCGTTACACGAGATAATAAACAAAAATGTCTACGAAGCAGACGATAGAGTGCTGTGGTACATTTTTTATATACTTGTATAATATAATATGTATTATGTGCACATACATCCCGAATGGGTTTTAAAGTTACGTGAATAGTAACTGGGATTGAGAGTCTTATTCTAATGCAAAAGGGGATAGAAAAATGGATCCAAGAAGTACTAACAGACAAAGGAATTCTACAGGTAATAGTAAAGGCGTTCATCGTCGTGGTGAAGGACTTGGTGGAGGTCCTGTAGGTAGACAGGATGGATATGTTGGCAGAAAGACCGGTATAAGCGGAAGCAGAGCCGCTAAAGTTGGTGGTGGTTCCGGTACTCTTGTGATTATTATTATCGTTCTGTTTATGTTATTTGGTAGAGGAGGTGGTACAGGTACGGGAAATACCGGAACTACCAGTCCCGGAGCTTCACAGGGTACAAATTCTACATCGGGAGCAAACTCTTCGGGAGGTTCTATCAATGTAGGTGGCAACAGTTCGACAGGTACTACGAATTCTTCAGGCGCTTCTGCTGTTCAGAATTTTGGAGATATCTCAAGTCTCTTTGGAGGTTTTTCAGGTGCGGCAACAAGTACAGGTTGGCAGAATGGACTGAATAATACTTCGAAGCTTAATACTGAGGTTTCTTCACAGGCAAGAGAGAAGAGAACTCAGATTCTTGGAAACGGACAGGATACAGTTACTATCATGATCTATGACTGTGGTACAGACCTTGAGTCAAGATCAGGTATGGCTACGAATGATATAGGTGAGATAGCTCAGGCTAAAATCCCGGAGAATGTAAATATCATCGTTTATACAGGTGGTTGTAACGGTTGGAAGACAAATGGAATAAGTAACAGAGTTAATCAGATATATAAGATACAGACAGGTAAGATGGAACAGCTTGTTGCTGATGACGGTGATAAGGTTATGACCGATCCGAATACACTTGTCAGTTTTATTGATTTCTGTGCAGAAAACTTCCCTGCAAACAGACAGGAACTCATATTCTGGGATCACGGCGGTGGATCACTCAGTGGCTACGGATATGACGAAAAGCATAAGTCAGCAGGATCTATGAATCTAGCTCAGATAGATCAGGCTTTAAGTGCGACAGGTCAGACATTTGACTTTATCGGATTTGACGCATGTCTTATGGCTACATATGAAACAGCTGTAATGGCAAGCAAGTATGCCGATTATCTTATAGCTTCGGAAGAAACTGAGCCGGGTATCGGATGGTACTATACCAAGTGGGTAAATGCACTTGGACAGAATACATCTATGCCTACTCTGGAGATTGGTAAGAATATAGTAGACGGATTTGTTGATGAATGTAACAGAGTCTGTGGTGGACAGAAGACAACACTATCTGTTATAGATCTTAGTGAGTTCTCTGAGACTGTACCTGAAAAGCTGAGTGCATTTTCATCATCAGCTACAGAGCTTATAAAGGGAGCAGATTATAAGAAGGTTTCTGATGCGAGAGCCGGTTCAAGAGAATTTGCCGTTTCATCAAAGATTGACCAGATAGATCTTGTAAACTTTGCAAATTCTATAGGAAATAATGAGTCTAAAGAACTTTCTGATGCTATTCTTTCTGCAGTTAAGTATAACAGAACTTCAAATACTATGACGAATGCTTATGGTGTATCGATATTCTTCCCATATAAGAAGGCATCTAAGGTTGATTCTGCTACAGCTATTAACTCAGCAATCGGTGTTGATAGTGAATATAATAAATGTATAAAGGCATTTGCGGGACTTGAAACAACAGGTCAGATATCTGCCGGTGGCCAGGGTTCTGCACTGGATTCACTTTTTGGAACAGGTTCAGGTGGTGGAATGACATCAGGTGGTGATGCTATCGGAACACTTCTAAATGCATTTCTCGGCGGTGGCAGAAGTGTTGAAGGAATCGACAGAGATGTAACTGATTTCATGGATGATGAGGAAGCATTTGACGTTGATCAGGCAGCTCAGTATGTAGGAAGTAATCAGTTTGATCCATCACAGCTTGTATGGAAAGAGGTTGATGGTCAGCATCTGATGGATATTCCGAAGGAACAGTGGGAACTGATCCAGAATCTTCAGGTTAACATGTTTGTTGAGGATGGAGATGGATATCTGGATATGGGATTAGATAATTTTTATTATTTTACCGAGGATGGAAAACTTATAGGAGACACTGACAATAAATGGTTTTCAATAGATGGTCAGCCTGTTGCATTTTATTATGAAGACACTACAACAG
>JAFZXD010000210.1 GCA_017616955.1 Eubacterium sp.
CCTGCATGATTATATCTATTATCTTCTCATAGAGAATTCCCCAGTTCGAGATCGTCATAGTCTGATTTATGGGTTCTCCTCCGGTGAGTTTATACATTCCGAAATTCCTTGATGCCTTCTTCGGCGTTATCATATCCTGATCGGATACATAGTCTATTCCATCCTCATAGAGAGAACGATATAGATCGGCGCTGTGACCGGCATCTTTAAGTGTAGTCCACTTCAAATAAACCTTTACTCTCGGATTTACCATTTTTGCACCAAGTGCAAATGCATTTATATTCGCAGTTATTCCAAATATAGGATAATCTGCCAGATAAGCTATCTTATCCGTTTCCGTCAGTGCACCGGCAACCATTCCCGATAAGAACTTTGCTTCGTACAGACGAGCATAGTATGTTCTGATATATCTGTGAGACGTATTGATCGAACAGTTCAGAACCTTAACATTCGGATACTTTATAGCAATCTTGAGGCTGGCATCCACAAGTCGTGTAGATGGAGTGAATATAACCTCAACTCCCTGTGATTCGATCATATCCTCCATAGCCGCCATAGCATCCGTTTCCGTGGATTTAGTGGTTATCTTAAGGATATTGACCTTGTCTCCGTAAACTTCTTTTATATGATTACGACCAAGTTCATGTGCATACAGCCAGTTCGACTGCGCAGGATCTCTGTCATATATAAATGCCACTTTCAGCGGTCTGGCAGCAGAATATATCGGCGTAAAAATACTTGTAAGTACATTTTTCTTCTGCTCAGGTGGATCCAAGGATACTTCTACCTTGTACTGCTCATTTATTACAAGGAACTCCTGCCACATAGCAGTTATTCCTGACAGTATCCTGTCCTGATTCATCTCGCATACATTGTCAAAGCCTTCAAGCTTGATAAATGCAAGAAATGCATCTCCTGTCGTTATATCCGCCAGATGATCTCCGCCCTTCTGTTTATAAGCCTTGGCAAATCTTCTGTATGCCGCCTTTACTTCAAGTATTGTATCTTCGCTCCAGATTTTCGACTTTTCAGCGCGAAAAACTGCTCCCGTTCCATCAGGTGAATCTGTCACCGAAGCATTTGCATAATACTCGGTTAATCCTCCCATATAGCCACCATGTTTTGGAGCTTTATTAACTTCGTCAATAAGCTGTTTATAGCCACCGGTATGAGAAAACCAGATAAAGTTGACTCCGGTCTTTCGATCAAAGTCCATAAACTCATAGTAAATCTTTATCTCTTCATCATCCGTAAGCTTCGGAACCTTTCTGGTAACAAAAGCCGGAATGGAATCAGCTTCAAAATACTTCAGAACACTGACTCTCTTGTTCCCCTCAACAACATAATAGTAATTGAGATACTCATAAACCTTTATGGCATCTCTTATACCATCATGCAAATGAGCATCCGAAAGTATAGCCCATTTATTTCCGAATTCTGTATTCGATTCCATAAGCGGCATAAAGTTCGCCGCAAATGCCTGAGTTCTTCCCGCTGTACTCGTCCCCACAACTCTGTCCAGCGGAATGTCTACCAGGCCAAGATTGACATCACCTGACAGATCGTCTTTGTTGATAATGTCGTCTAGTACCGGAAGATAGGGATACTGTCCCTGAGCAACCCTTGCTTTATAAGATTTTATCCCCAGCTTCCTGGCTCTGTCATAAGTATCAATTGACATAAACGCAACCACCCCTTCTTAAAACTCTAAGAAATGAAAAAACCTCTTAAAGCTTGCTGATTCCTGATGCACGAGCCTCATCAGCTACTGCCTTGGCAACAACCTGGGCAACCTTTTCATTAAATGCATCCGGAATGATATATTCTTCATTAAGTTCTTCATCTGTAACTATTGATGCGATAGCTCTTGCTGCAGCTTCCTTCATAGGTTCAGTGATAGCTCTTGCTCTTGCGTCAAGTGCTCCTCTGAAGATTCCAGGGAATACAAGAACATTGTTAATCTGGTTAGGGAAGTCCGATCTTCCTGTTGCTACGATTCTTGCTCCACCAGCCTTTGCTTCATCAGGCATGATCTCCGGTGTAGGATTTGCCATAGCAAATACTATAGGATCACTTGCCATAGAACGAACCATCTCTGCAGTAACAAGTCCCGGAGCAGAAACTCCGATGAATACATCCTTGCCCTTCAGAACGTCAGCAAGACTTCCTGTTTCTTTATCTTTATTTGTAACAGCTGCTATTTCCTGCTTAGCTGAGTTAAGTCTTGGATCACCGGCAACAAGTGCACCCTTGCTGTCTACAAGTACTACATTTCCGATACCAAAGCTCTGGAGAAGCTTGCAAATAGAGATACCTGCTGAACCTGCACCGCTGATAACCGCACTGATATCTTTCCATTCTTTACCTACGATCTTAAGCGCATTTGTAAGACCTGCTGCAACTACGATGGCTGTACCATGCTGATCATCATGGAATACAGGAATATCGAGTTCTTCCTTAAGTCTTCTCTCGATTTCAAAACATCTTGGAGCAGCTATATCTTCTAGATTAATTCCTCCGAATGAAGGAGCCAGTCTCTTAACTGTTTCAACTATCTCATCTGTATCCTTTGTATCAAGGCAGATAGGAAATGCATCTACATTTCCAAACTTCTTGAAAAGAACAGACTTTCCTTCCATAACAGGAATTGCTGCAAGAGGACCGATATCTCCAAGTCCGAGTACAGCAGTTCCGTCAGATACAACAGCAACTGTATTCTGCTTCAGTGTATACTTATAAGCATCATCCGGATTCTCAGCGATCTTTCTACATGGCTCTGCAACACCCGGTGTGTATGCAGTAGAGAGATCATCCTTGTTCTCCAGTTTTACTTTAAGAGCAACCTCAAGTTTTCCCTGAGCTTCTTCGTGCATCTTTAAACTTGCCTCATTGTAATCCATTTTATATTTCCTCCTAAATATTAAAATCTAAAAAAGTTTCATCTGCTCTCCCACAGTCTTGTTCACATACTGTCTCTTCCAAGCCATAATCTGGCGGGAGTCATGCATTATACCCTTGTCCTCACAGAAACCGTATAGGATTTTTTGAAGTTCCCCTTTTTCTCGAGGATACAATTCACCACCCGCTTCATATTCACGTGTAAACGAAGCGTATTCCGACGGAAATCTGTTTTTGAACTCATTATAGAAAAACTCTCTGAGAGATTTCTTTATAACCATCCTCATATCGGACATATCGATTCTGTCGATACCTATATCCGACAGATGACTTAGCACATCCAGCAGTTCTTCCTGATCATCATTTACATACGGAATAATCGGACTGATACTTGCCACAACGGTTATTCCGGCTTTCTTTAATTCTTCTGCAATCCTGAGTCTGTCTGATATCGATATGGTTTCTTCTCCCTCGATAAGCTTGTGCTTCTCTTCGTCCATGCAGGGAAATGTCATCTCAACCACTCCCTTTGTCTTGGAAGCAATTCCCGATATAACATCTATATCCCTCAGGATTCTGTCCTGTCTCGTAGAGATTATAACACCAAAATCCTGATTTTCGATAACCTTTAAACACTTTCGAGTGAGCCCATAAGTCTCATCAAGACTGTTGTATGGATCTCCCAGATTACCCATCACGATCATACATTTACTTCTACGGGTTCTGAGTGTCTTGGAAAGCAGTTCCGGAGCGTCCGTTTTAACACCTATATCCATAGGATCGGCGCCTGGGATCTCAGTTAGCATTATATGATTTTCAGTTCGCCCCCTGTATATGTTTAATCCATTCTGCGGGGTAAGAATATTTCTGCTGTCAATTACGTACATCTATAGTTTATACCTCGATCATTTCTATCAGATGAAGTCAAATGAAGCCTGTTCAAAGTTAAGCTCCTTATACTCCATTTCCTCGCCCTTGGTTTTACTGCTATAGTCAACAACAACAGTAGTTGTCCTTTTTCCGGTCATCTGCTGACCGAGAACATAGTTGATGTCGAATCTTCCCGTTATCTCCGGAGTTGCTCCTCTGGCAGGAACTATAAGCTGACACTTATTTTCCTCAAGAAGCTTGAAGATAGGTTCCCATATATAGATATCCTTCGCTGCTCCGAATGGGTTATCTATAAACAGGGTCTTCGACCTGGAACCACTGTCATATACTGTATACATTCCTGCTATATAATTGATTATGGATATCAGGAACTGTATGTAGATACCCTGAGACTGTCCCGTACTTCCGACCGCCTCCTCATATCGAAGGTATCTGCTCTGCTCCTTGATACGTTCTCTCTTATAAAGCATGAGTTTTATCTTGGACATATCGGTTACTATGACCGAGAACATCTTCTTCATTGAAAGCGCCATATTCAGAAGTTTCTGTCTCTCACTGTCTGTATCCTTCTTATCGACTTCTTCAACCAATTTATCGATATAATCTGACATTCTTGACTTGATAAGCTCATCCTTAACATACGGAATAGTGAGCCTGATCATCTGAATCTTCTCATTATCCAGATTGATCTCGGAAAGTCTGGTCAGCTTATCAAGCTCGCTCTTAACATCAAGGCAGCGTTCGATACACTCGTCGATAAAGTTATCTCTGAGCTGCTGCATATTCGTAAGACTCTTCTCTATTCTTCCCTGTTCAAGAGTTATGATACTGACAACATCATTCAGTCTCTCAAGAAGGCTTCCGGCTTCATCCTTAGTATCCGGAATGCTGACATCATCTCGTATGGATGCAGCCAGTTCAAATACACTCATATTTGTAAGTGAATCACAGACTCTGAGTTTAACCTTCAGCATATCAGCCTTGGCGCGTTCGATATCCTTTGATATCTTATCCCATACATAGAGCTTTCTGTCAAATATCTCTCTGACATTTTCCGTACTCTCTGCAGGAACAGCCTGGTTCACATCTACCGAACTCTTATCAATTATCCTGGTGAGCATCTGGAGGACATCTTCATAAGAATTACCACGATTCTCATATTCCTTCAGTTCTTTGACAGCTCTGCTGTAGAGTTCCTTCTTCTCCTTCAACATCCTCTCGGCATTCTGAATCTCTGCATTAATATCTTCACAGCTGATCTCATCTGCCTTCTGAAGTGAAGCTTCTCCAAACTCTTCCGCAAGTCTTCTCTTGGCGTACTCTGTACTACCTTCAAGACGAGCCTTTTCAGTCCTTACGCCCTCGCAATTATTTATCAATCTTTCTTTCTTGCGATTAAGACTGTCTGTTTCAGTCTTGAGAGTCTGCAATATATCCTGACTTACAGGCTGAAGTTTATCCTGTCTATCCAGCTCAGCAAGAAGATTGATATCCACTCCTGTTCTGTCTATCTCAGACTTCAGTCTGTCGATATTGGAATTCAGCGTATCACGAAGCAGCTTCTCTCTCTCAAGAGCCATTCTGCTGCTTCCGTCCTTCTCCTGGAGTGAAGCAAA
>JAFZXD010000211.1 GCA_017616955.1 Eubacterium sp.
GATAACTACGGTATCTAAGCTGACATACAGGGTGCGGCACAATATGCCGCACCCTCTTTTAATAAATTGATCAAAGCACTAAATAAAAGAGGTGAAACAGTGAAAGATAAGGCAGTGTTAGAATTACACAACATACATAAGTCCTTTCCGGGTGTACGTGCCTTACAAGGAGTTGATTTTACTCTATGCGAAGGAGAGATACATGCTCTGATGGGTGAAAACGGAGCGGGTAAATCTACTCTTATAAAGGTTATTACAGGAGTATATGAGAAGGAAGAGGGGCAGATATATCTGAAAGGTAATGAAGGAGAAGTAAGCATTCATTCTCCACAGGATGCTCAGAATCTGGGTATCAGTACAGTTTACCAGGAGATTACTCTGTGTCCTAATCTTACGGTTGCAGAAAATATGTACATCGGAAGAACAAAGGGAGGTCTGACAAACTGGAAGCAGATGAATGAGGGCGCAGATACGATTCTGAAGTCCCTGGATATTCCTGTAAAGGCTAATCAGCAGCTGGCCAGCTGCTCACTTGCAGTACAGCAGATGGTAGCTATAGCAAGAGCGGTGGATATGGAGTGCAAGGTTCTTATATTGGATGAGCCTACTTCATCTCTGGATGATAATGAAGTTCAGAAGCTATTCGGACTTATGAGGGATCTTAAATCTAAAGGTGTAGGAATAATATTTGTTACACACTTCCTTGATCAGGTATATGAAGTATGTGATAAGATCACGGTTCTCAGAGACGGAAAACTTGTTGGAGAGTATGAGATAAAAGATCTCCCGAGAGTCCAGCTTGTTTCAAAGATGCTTGGAAAAGAACTGGATGATCTGTCTGACATCAAGGGCGAGGCAAATACCTATGATGGAGAGGATGGCGACAAGGTGATATTTGAAGCTGAGCAGCTTCAGAGTGACGCCGGAATCAAGCCATTTGATTTCTATATAAAGAAGGGTGAAGTAAATGGTTTCACCGGTCTTCTTGGATCCGGAAGAAGTGAATGTGTAAGAGCCATATTTGGAGCTGACAGAGTTATTAACGGAAAAGTAAAGAAGGGTGGAAAGGAAGTAAAGATATCTAAACCTATAGATGCTATGAAGCAGGGTATAGCGTATCTTCCTGAAGACAGAAAGGTAGACGGAATAGTTGGTGACCTTTCCGTTAGAGAGAATATCATTCTCGCTGCTCAGGTTCTGAGAGGCTTCTTTAAACCATTTTCAAAAGCACAGACATATAAACTTGCAGAAGAATATATAGATCTTCTGGATATAAAAACAGCATCTGCGGATACACCGATCAAGTCATTATCCGGTGGTAATCAGCAGAAGGTTATACTTGCCAGATGGCTTCTGATGCATCCGGAATATCTCATCCTGGATGAGCCTACCAGAGGTATCGATGTCGGAACTAAGGTCGATATCCAGAAGCTGGTTCTTAAACTTGCATCGGAAGGAATGAGTATAACATTTATCTCATCGGAAACGGATGAGATGCTTCGTACATGTTCAAGACTTGTAGTAATGAGAGATAGAAAGGTAGTTGGTGAGCTTAGCGGAGACGAGCTCACTCAGAGTGGAATCATGAAGACTATTGCAGGACAATCGGAAGAAACCAAGGGAGGTGAGAGTTAATGGGTAAGAAAACGACATTTAATAAACAGCTGCTTATACCTATTGCTGCCATCGTAGCTCTGGCTTTATTTAATCTGATAAATGATCCTTCATTCTTTAAGATTACTCTCGGAACTAACAGTCTTGGTAATCCGGTTCTTTCAGGATATCTTATAACCATTCTTGACTACGGTTCAGAGCTTGCAATCCTTGCGATTGGAATGACTCTCGTAACTGCAGCTTCAGGTGGACAGGATATCAGTGTGGGCGCTGCCATAGCAATCGCAGGTAGTGTTATCCTGAGAGTCCTTTGTGGAAATAATTCCAGACCTGACACATTACAGGCTCCTATCATAGTTGCATTTCTGGTAGCCTGTGTCGTAGCTATGCTTTTTGGAGCATTTAACGGAATCCTCGTTGCTTACTTCAAGATACAGCCAATGGTAGCAACACTGATCCTCTTTACTGCAGGACGTTCGATCGCAGCCTGGATCAACAATAACGAGCTTCCTATAATCAGTGATCCGTCCTTCGGTTACTTCGGAGGATATATTCCGGGAATTCCAATTCCGACTCCATTCTTCATAGCGCTTGCATGTGTTATTGTGATCATGCTTATACTTAAATTTACAACACTTGGACTTTATACACAGTCAGTTGGTATCAATGAGAGTTCCTCAAGACTGAACGGTATAAATCCTCAGTTTATCAAGTTCCTTACATTTGTTATACTCGGACTTTGTGTTGCAGTTGCCGGACTTATCAAGGTAAGCCGTCTTTCAACAATCAACTATTCGGTTATAGCAAAAGATATAGAAATGGATGCAATCCTTGCTGTTGCTCTTGGAGGAAATGCTCTCAGCGGTGGTAAGTTTAATATGACAGCATCAATTCTCGGAGCATATGTCATTCAGTTCCTTACAACTACACTTTATAAGATGAACGTAAATTCAGAGGCACTTTCAGCATATAAGGCTGTTGTCGTAATCGTACTGGTTGTACTCAGTACACCTATAGTAAGAAAGAAGCTTGCTCAGCTCTGGGCTAAGATAGCTCCTAAGAAGGAGGTGGCTTAAGATGAACAGCAAGAATGATAAGAACTTAGGAACTAAGTTTATGGGATGGTTTGGAAGAACC
>JAFZXD010000212.1 GCA_017616955.1 Eubacterium sp.
GGATGATCCGGATCATATGCAGAATAAGATATATTTACCAGCGCTTTATTCTTATTTCGCGAATCCTTTGCAACCTCTGCTTTGATCTCTGCAACAGGTCGACTCTGAACGATAAGAAGCTTCTGATATTCGTTCGTAGAAGACCACTTTCTATATGAAGCTATGTCATTATTTCCGTATGTTGGATCATCCATAACCCTTGAACGGATTGCATATGCTCCTGTTATATCAAATGATGTTATCGGTTCATTCGTTCTGTTTAATAAATGTCCGTTGGAAAGCTGTACTTCTCCCTTTTTCCAGCCATTTGAAGTTACTGTAGTATCTCTTCCTGCATCAGTAGGTGTCGCGCTATCTGTTTCTTGCGCATCAGTTACTGTCGAAGTCACTTCCGTTTCCACATCAGCCAATTCAACGCCTTCATTATTCTGATCAATCACACCAGTCTCATCATCAGGACCTATTTCAAGAAGGGATGAGAAATCAAAAGTACCAGGCAGATATTCATACTCCCACTGCTGTGAAAACTGAGGATCGTTTTCCTTATCCGAATATATGTCTTTATAGCTGATAACATCTTCTGTTGTAATGTTATCTCCTATTGAATAATCTTTTTCAAGAACTGTATTCAATATATAACTATTAACATTATCCATTTCATCGGTTAAGTTTACTGAGGATAACGTAAGTCCTTTACCTTCAGCGAGCCCCATAAATGATTGATACTGAAGCTCATTTGTTTCGTTTCCAATTCCGATAAAGTGTGCATCATTCTTTAATACTGCAGCAGCAAGATCTGCTTTACTTTCATTCGTAGAAAGTTCCGGAACTCTCTGATCACTTATATTCAGAACATAATGCTCAGCATTCGCTCTCCATTCATATCCGTCTAATATGTCGGAAAGACCACTTCCTGTCATTGACTGCATAGTTATATTCTTAAATGTAAAGAATGAACGCTGACTGCATGAATGATTCAAATGTCTTGTTATCGGACCAAATCCTGTTCCACACTCCACTTCCGGAAGGATAAAGTTGTCTATGACAAGCTTATCATCACACCAAACTGTAATAGTTCTAGGATCAACAACAATCTTCAAATGATGATTATCATACAGATTACCTATTGAATATGTACCATAACATGTATAGTCTTCACTCGCTCTTCCTGAAGTATTGCCTGTGAATATATCAAACCTGTTACAGTCTATTCTTCTAAGCTTTAATCCTCCTTGAGTTACGAGAATACAAAAACCACGTATATAATTTTCTTCCTCTGATATTTCTGTATTAAAAAGGAATCCTCCACCCTCCATACTATGCCAGTCTGATCTATCTCTCTGAAGATCAAATTCAAATACCCTCTTTCCTGTATCCTTATCATCTATATAAAGAAAATCTGTAAGAGGATTTCTTTGATATCCAAGCATACGGATATCATCACCTTCATATACTATATGATCTACATATCCGTCTAAGTTATGATGTGCATATTCCTTCCATGCGAACTTATCCTGTGCAGTATATTTCTTGGATGAAACTGTTTCTATTCTTGTATCAACACCTTTAGCCTTAAGAATACTCTCGAGCTCGGCTGCTTTCTTATTATAGATTTCCAGCTTCTCTTCACTTACATCTCCGACAGTAAATACAATATCTGCAGCTTTGGCTTTTTCTATCTCAAGGCTTGCCTCCGGAGCTTCATTATCCACCTCAAAAACTCCATAGCCTTCCTCGTCTGCTGTAGTTGCTTTAAGATAATCTTTATCCGTTAAAAGTTCAGGGATAGTTTTATCAAATGTTTCCTGTACTTCAAGAACGACTTTATATTTACCGACTTTATCGGTTTCGTATGGTATATTTGTTTCATTTTTCTCTGAAATTACAGAGGCTTCATTTTCTTCAAATATTCCATTATTGTTTTTGTCATAATAGATCGTCCATACTCTATTAGCTATCTCATCCCCATCAGGTGACGCAGATGAATCTGTTATATTTATATGAGCCTTTCCGTCTTCAGTTCTGAAATACTTATCGGAATCTAAAACAAATCCCGCATTAGGAGCTACATCCGGAATTATATCTATTTCCTGAGATGCACTACCAACATTCCCCTTCACCATTACAGATACTGTTACATTGTAATGTCCGGTCTCTTTGAAAAGACCTGTTCTTACAAGGTCAGTACTATCCTTGGACATCACAAAAAGATCGGATACATCTTCTCCGTCTTTTACGATAGACCATGTTATAACGCTTTCTTTGTCAAACTCCTTGCCTTCTCTTCCTTTAGCAATGAACGTAACCTTTCTGTTCTGTTTAAATGTTCCTTCAGATTCAAGATGAACTTCAGGTATAAATATGAATGAAATCATATCCAGATCGGATGGACCTGCATTTATCTCAATTATTGAACCATTTATATTTACAGCCTTAGCTATGATACGACCATTCAGGTGAAATTCATTTGCATTGATATTTACTGTTCCGTTGGGAGCATATATCGTAGCATTAAGATTTATCGATGATCCGTTTATTGTTACATCACCTGTTTCCGATGCAAAAAAAACGCTGCTTTTCTGAGGTGTAGCGATATTGCATGCATTGTATGTGATATTCTTCTTAGCATATATGATTCCCTGACCAAGGAATGACGTCAAACCGAACGTAATATTTCCTTCTGAAAGGATTGGTTTATCTACAACCACACTGTCAGAATCATAAAACAGATCTTTCTTATATACAGTTCCTGTTTCGGTTATTTTTTCTCTCAGTTCTGTTGTAATATCAGGGATATCTATCTTCTCTGCTTTTTCCTTCTTCGCATCAACCTTCTGATACTCTTTTCCGGTTGCAGTTTTTATAGTAACCGATTTATTAGCCTCAACAGTACCATTCACCTCAAAATTTGTTCCCTGATAATAGAACTTCTTGTTAGAATGTACATCTCCAGTAATTTTAGTATTATACGTATAAAGAGATATATCCTTATTACCGGATGTAAAAAGCGCATACCTCAGTGCTTTATAATCATCCGGTATCGTATATCCCGGCTTTGAATCAACCGCTTTATCATCTGCCGATTCTTCTTTTAACGCAAAAACACAGTCTTCATCTACAGATTTTACGTCTGATGAAGACTGTGTCTTATTATTCGTCACTCTGCCTGCAGCATATGCGTTCTCAGGTACGAGTCCTACTACCATTCCAATAACTAACACAAAGGATATAATCCTTCTAATGATAGTCAACCTTCCGCAACTTATTTTTTCCAACTTGATGTCCTCCATATAAATAGTGTCGTTTTTGTTTCTCAGAAATACCTTGAATATTTCCGGAGTTATATTATTCTAACTTACGAAATAAGTCAACGAATGTTTGATGAACGACATATTTATTTAGTGAACGACATATTTTTAATCAATTCTCACACTATGATGAAGTACTTTCTGCTCGTACATATCTTTATCGGCTTCCTGCATTCCCTCGATCAGATTACGCTGTGACTTAACCTCTGCTACTCCGACACTGACTCCGAGCGAATAGTCGCTGAATTCAGCAGACTTCTTCTTTACATTCTCGTAGACTCTCTCTCTGAACTGATACATATCTTTTCCATCACGGAGAAGAATTACTGCTGAGAATTCGTCACCACCTACACGTGCGGCAAATTCACCGGTATCCAGGGACTCGGATATACTCTCTGCTATGGCTGTTATAACCTTGTCACCTTCCAGATGTCCGAAGGTGTCGTTTACATGTTTCAGTCCGTCTGCATCTATACTTGATATCGCAACTTTTAAGTTCTCGTCCTCTTCCTCGTACAGCTCGCGGATCTTTCTCTCGAAACCTCTTCTGTTATATAAGCCGGTAAGAGAATCCTGCTGATACAGCTTCTTGATAGTCTTGAGCTCACCCTGATATGACAAGAACTCCAACTTCTTAAATGTATTTCCAACTGTTATAAGAAGTTGAGCCATAACCTCATCAAAATGTCTGTCAATATTCTCTTTCAGCTGAATGATAAAGTATCCATACATCTCATCCTGACAACTGATAGGGAAGAACACATTGCACTTTCCATCCAACTCACTATCCTTCTTTTCTGAGATGACATATACTCCGTCAGTATCTTCACTTAATTTTGTGACATTTCCCAGCTCTTTTATCTCTGCACTCAAGCGGTTTCTGACTACCGCATATATATGCTCATATCTCTTCGTCTTCTTTAATATCTGAAGAGCCCATCTGATACACTCATCTTCTTCGAGTACGCTTCCAAATGTAATATTCATATTTACACATCTGATCGCGTTATTATGCTCCTCATTAATAATGTCCTTCATGATCTTATAAGTATGGATTATCTCATGATTGACATCCGTACATCCGCAGCTTGAGCGGTATACACATTTTCCTTTAACTACTCGAGTCTTTTCGACTTCCTTACCTTCCTTCAGCTCCTCAATGATTGAGACAGCTTCATCTACCAGGTTATTTACAGAAAAGTCAATAGTCGATAATGCCGGAACATTTTCATATGCTTCCTGCACATTATCGAGACCGGTGATAAGAATATCCTCCGGACAGTTTATATCTCTCTTTCTCAAAGCCTCTATAAGCGCTATCGCCATATAGTCATTTGAACAGATTATAGCTTCCGGAAGACCCTTTGATCTGCGGATGAAGTAATCCGCCGTTTCGTCTCCCTGGTCAATCCAGTAATTACCGTAGAATATATCTTCTTCATCTACTATGAGTCCTGCATCCGACATAGCATCTTCAAAACCACTGAGTCTGTTGGACGAGTCCTCCAGCTCAAATGTTCCGGTTACAAAACCTATGTTCTTGCATCCGTGTTTCTCGATAATATGTCTGGTCATTCGATATATCTCATATCTGTCATCTATGACCACATTGTAATTTCCTTCCACTGAATTCCTGATAGAAACTACAGGACATTCGGCATTTTCTGCCAAATGTTTTCTCAGATCCAGATTGATTCCGAAGTTGTGCATAGTATCATCAGCTGTGATGATTCCGTCATATTTTTTTAGATCTGATATGTAGAAGACTTTCTTCAAGCCTTCAACGTGAAGATAATCTCCACTGGGTACACAACAATTGGCAAAGATATCAATCCTGTATCCCTTTTCTCTAGTTATCCTTTGCATGCTTTTAATCAGTTCCGATTCATAGGACTGAATAATATCCCCCACAAAAAACGCAAGCTTCATGATAAACTAACTCCTTATTATTTTTTTACTTTTATACTTTTTACCTTCCTGATCTTCCCATACTCTTGATCATTTGGATAGTATCAATATCTTCCTTGGTAAGACGAATGTTCGAAACATACTCCTGTCCGTCTACCGCACGGAACTTAACCTCCATTACAGCCCCTTCTGTTATTCCCTTTGCAGCAACCGATTTCAGAAACTTTCCAAACTTCGGATGTTGCTGCTTAAATGTCCCCAGTCTTCCTGCGAGCTGCATCATATCCATAGGATTCATGTCTATCTCCTTTTAGCAAGGCGGTCTATCTGTGTTGCCACATATCCCGCTCCGTATCCATTATCAATATTTACCACAGTGATTCCATTTGCACAGGAATTGATCATTGTCAGAAGCGCCGACATCCCGCCAAATGAAGCTCCGTATCCCACGGATGTTGGAACTGCTATAACCGGATTGGACACCAGACCACCTATAACGCTGGCCAGAGCTCCTTCCATTCCGGCAACTGCTACTACGCAGTTTGCATTCTGCAATACTTCCTGCTTCGAAAGAACTCTTTGGATTCCACTGACTCCGACATCATAAACTCTCACAACAGTTGTTCCGAAATATTCAGCTGTCTGAGCTGCTTCTTCAGCAACCGGAATATCTGCCGTACCGCCTGTACAAACCACTATGTAATCTTTATCGTCTTCCTTCTTAACATAGTTATCGGGAAGAACCTTGAGGATTCTCGAAACCTCATCATACTCTGCTCCGGGCAGAGCCTTCTTTACTACTTCGTATTGATGGCTGCTGGCTCTGGTTCCGAAAACACGTCCATCTGTCTGATATAATCGCTTATAGATCTCCACCAGATGTTCATCAGTTTTACCTTCACAGAAAACCACCTCAGGAAATCCCGTACGAGACTCTCTGTCTGTATCCAGTTTGGCGTATTCCATATCTTCAAAACTACCACTATTAATCATAGAAATCACCTATTACCATCAACTCTATAAAACTATTTGTTTGATAAAAACCGTTAACGCTTATTGTAACAGATATTTTCTGCACTAACAATCAGAACTAATCAAAAAAAATGGGAAATTTTAAGAAAAACCTTGACATTCCAAAGAATTGCAGTCTATAATTGTTCACGTTACTCACTCTATGATGCAGTCGTGAACAGAACGAAAAATGTTCAATTTTATTCATAGAGCAAAGTACGCAGAACACCCGGGACTTCCTGATTCCTCTTACCGGCCCCTAGTCCGGTTTTTATTATCCTCATACTTCCCGGAAGTTTTGTGTCTGTCATAACCGCTGCGGCAAATGCTGCACCGGTCGGAGTCACGTATTCTCCTTGTCTTCCGGATATTATGATAGGCACTCCCGTCTGTTCTGCGATTTTTAATACAGCCGGTACAGGTATCGGGAGTATCCCATGCTGACATCTTACAGTTCCTGTTCCGTCAACCATACCTGTTACGATAACATCGTGAATCTCATATTTCTTAACTATATTATCAAAGCACACTGCTGCCGAGATTATATCAACTATAGAATCTATAGAACCAACCTCATGAAAATGTACTTCGTCGATAGCTTTTCCATGCACAGCCGCTTCCGCATTGGCAACTATTGTAAATACCTTTATAGCCAAAGCTCTGGCATCTTCAGTCATATCCGCTGCATTTATGATTTCAACAACATCTTTAAGAGACCTGTGAACATGCAAATAACCATGCCCCTCATGGTGTGGGTCATGGTTATGATGATCGGTATGTTCATGACTATGTTCGTGTTGATGATCGTGATTATGATCATGATGACTGTGGTCATGACTATGATGCTCATGTCCATATAGGTATTCCATATCATGGTCATGATTATCCGTCTCCAGAATAACATCAAAATCCTTGACTATTATTCCGGATTTTTCTACATCGGATATCTTTATATCAAACCCCGAAACTTTCTCTTTCAAACTGTCTATAGTTCTCTGAAGAACTTCGACATCTGCCCCCAGATCTATAAGCGATGCAACTGTCATATCACCGCTAATCCCTGTGCTACACTCAAGATATAGTTTTCTTTCCATATTACCCCCAAATGACTAGTATAGTGTTTCTTAATTAACTCTTTATAACGTAACCTACTCCTCTTACTGTTTGAATCATTTTAATATTATATACATCATCTATTTTAGATCTCAGATATCTTACATATACATCGATGACATTTGTCTCTCCGATATATTCATAACCGCATACTTTTTCAAGAAGTGTATCTCTTGAAAGAACGATATCCATATTCTCCAGAAGCGTCTGAAGCATTACGAATTCTCGATTCGTCAGCTCTATCTCTTCATTATCATAAGTAACTCTGTGTCTAGGTATATCCAGAACAAGCTTGTTCCAAACATAACGTTCACCTCTGACAGTTCCAACGTTCTGACCGGATTCTGTATCCGAAGAACTTCCATTGGCATTTCCCGAATTCATATGAACCTTTAAAGCAACTCTTATACGAGCCAGAAGCTCTTCTATGGCAAATGGCTTCGTTATATAATCCACTGCTCCGGCATCCAGACCCGCTACCTTATCCATAACCGCATCTCTCGCAGTAAGCAAAATGACTGGAGTAGGCTTCTCTTTATTGAGACGCCTTAGTACCTCCAGTCCATTTAGCCCCGGAAGCATTATATCCAGAAGTATCAGTGTGTAATCATTGGCCAGCGCCATATCCAGCGCATCACGTCCGTTCGATGCCTTTTCAACCGTATAGCCTTCGTGCTTTAGTTCAAGCTCCACGAACCTGGCCAGTTTTTCCTCATCTTCTACTATCAGGATTTTTGCTTCCATATTTTGTTTACCTCAATTAGTTTATTTTTTAAAGCTTATCAAACTCTTCCTTTACATGAGCTGTAAAGTCTGATGCCTGTTCCATAACTTTGTTAACTTCGTCGTTCTTATCTTCTCCCTCGATTCTGTATCTGCAATCACAGAAGAGTGAAATGATAATTATTATCAGGAGAATCTCCCAGAAGCAGATAAGTGCAAGTAATCCTATCCAAAGTGGAACCTTGATAACTGTATCACCCTTGTGTGTTACAAGAATATAGTTATCAGATACATACTTAAGACCTCTCTTTACTCCTCTTCCTACTTTCTTAAAGA
>JAFZXD010000213.1 GCA_017616955.1 Eubacterium sp.
AATAATTACTGGAAGGCGGTTGTGATTTCGCTTCTATTTACTTTGGTTACAAGCGGAGTAAGCGGAAGCTATACAAGTGCTATTAATCGAAATAAATACATATCCAACACAGAATCAACAAATGTTTACTCAGGTAATGATTCAACAGACCAAACACAAACAGCTGTACAAATAGAGCAAAATAATTTTAGTAAGCTGAGTGAAAAAGAAAAAGCTACATTCAGCATAATTATAGGAATATTTGCAGCGATTTTGTTTCTGGTTATCTTAGCAATCATGTTGATGATGATGATCCTTTTGTTAAATCCGCTCCAGGTTGGATGTAACAGGTTCTTTGTCAAAAATCTGGATGAACCTGCAAGACTGACGCATTTTGTATATGGCTTTGAACATAATTATAAAAATGTAATAAATATATTTTTATATAAAGATATCTATACAATTGCCTGGACATGTCTGTTCATTATCCCGGGCGTGGTTAAAGCATATGAATATCGAATGATTCCGTATCTTTTGTGTGAGGATCCCGATATAGATAAGGAAGAGGCGTTCAGGATCAGTAAAGAAATGATGAATGGAAATAAAATGAAAGCATTTCTTCTTGATCTGTCATTTATTGGATGGTACCTCCTGTCTATTATTACATTGGGATTTTTGGCTATCTTCTATGTAAATCCGTATCAGTTTTCCACTAATGCAGCCTTATATGAAAAGCTTCGTTACGGAAATGACAATTCTGAGCTGCCTGAAGAGAGTAACGGTTGAAGAAAAAGTAAGAATGTTCTATCATAGAAAAGTGTTTTTGAACATAATTAACTTGAATGAGGAATTTGAACATGGGATACAGAGTATTAGTTGCAGATGATGAAGACGAGATAAGAAGTCTTCTTAAGTTATACCTTGAGAATGAAGGATATGAAGTGGTCGAAGCTAAGGATGGAGCCGAGGCGGTTCTTCTTCTCAAAGAAAAGAAACCGGATATATGTCTTCTGGATATAATGATGCCGAAGCTTGACGGTTATCAGGTATTAAGGAAACTCAGAGAAGAAAGTAATATACCTGTTCTTATCCTTTCGGCGAAAGATGCCGATTCTGAAAAGATACTGGGACTTAATCTCGGTGCTGACGACTATCTGTCAAAACCGTTTAACCCTCTTGAGGCTGTTGCAAGGGTTAATTCAAATCTCCGAAGATTCTATAATCTTGGAGCCAGTGAAGTGAAAAGAGAGACTATAAAAGTCAGAAATCTTGAGCTTGATCCGGAATCATGTACTCTCAAGAAGGATGGAGAGCCTATAGAGCTTACTTCTGTAGAGTATAAGATCATGGAACATTTCATGACATATCCGGGAAAGGTTTTTACAAAACAGCAGATATATGAGATTGGATGGGGCGAAGACTTTATAATTGCTGATAACAATATCATGGTATGTATCAGTAAACTTCGTGCCAAGCTTTCCGAAGATCCTTCGGAATATATCAAAACCCTCAGAGGACTTGGATACAGACTTGAAAAATAAGGGAAATGTAATTGGTGTAGAATATGAACGAATATAAAAACCTGCAGATTTTTATAATTAAAAAATTCTTATTCGTTATATTATTCGTGAGTGTGGCGGAATACGGACTGCTGCTTCTTCTTAGATATAAGATGCTCCCGCTTGTACTGCGCGGTTTTTTTGGTGACATGGATTTGAAACTTTTGGGAGTGGCCGGAATCTTGTACCTGTTTGTAGTAATGTTTGGTATGTTATTACTCCAGGTTATTAATTCTCTGATTCCCGGAGAACCTGCATCTTTGATTAAGAATGCTTTGGAGAGTATGAATCTTCGGGCGGATTCGGTTCTGGGTGGTCAGAAAGATATCCTGGGCAGTCTCAACGTATGGCAGGAATTAATTCTGTTTCTGGTTATATTTTCCGCGGTAATAATTATTCTTATTCCTTATATAATAGGAGCGGTGTACTTCGCCAGAGCCGTGATCGGTCGTGTCAGAGTTATCGAAGAAGAGGACAGAAAAAAGCAGAAAGAGTACGAGAAGAAAAGAAATCTTATGCTTTCGGATATAGCACATGACCTCAGGACACCTATTACAACCGTAAACGGATATGCCAAAGCTTTGGCTGACGGAATGGTGGCAGATGATAAAAAACAGGAATATCTCAGTGCTATTCAGAAGAAGTCCAAGAGACTGGCTGATCTTATCAACCTTCTGTTTGAGTATGTAAAACTTGATAGTGAGGGATTCAAGCTTACGACACAGGATGCGGACATATGTGAGCTGGTAAGAGAGTGTGCCGCATTTGTTTATCAGGATATAGAAGATGCCGGAATGGAGCTTGATATAGATATTCCGGAAGAAGAAATGATAGTAAGTATGGACAAGATTCAGATGACAAGGGTTATCACGAATCTTCTGAATAATGCTATCAAACATAGCGGTACGGGCAGTAAGATCGGTGTTTTTGTTAAAAAGGAAGAAGACAAGATAAGGGTGTCTGTAGCTGACAGTGGTAAGAGGATTGATGATGACAGTGCAAGGAACATATTTATTCCTTTTGTGGTCGGTGACGAATCCAGAAATACCAAAGGAGGAACCGGACTGGGGCTTTCTATAGCGAAGAAGGTAGTAGATATGCATGGGTTCTCCATAAGGCTGATACAGAGACCTGGACTTAAAAGATATATAGAGAATCCGGAATACGAAAAGGTGTTCATGATCACGATTGATTCATCACACTAAAGCAACAACGCGTTGACGCATTACGAAAATTATTGTACTATAAATGGACAGGGTTTTGCCCCTGTCCGTTTGTTTTTTGAGAGGATAATTATTGTTCGGGAGGACTTAAAAATGCCGATAACAGACCTGTTGGAGAGAAACGCCAGAGAGTATGCAAATGATGTTGCGCTGGTCGAAGTAAATCCTGCAATTACAGAAGTTAGAAGAGTAACTTGGAGAGAATATGAACTTATGGAGCCGAATCCAAAGGCCCCTTACAGAAGAGAGATAACATGGAGTGTATTTAATGAGAAGGCCAATCGTTTTGCCAATCTTCTTCTCAGCAGAGGAATAAAGAAGGATGATAAGGTTGGAATACTTCTTATGAACTGTCTGGAATGGCTTCCTATCTACTTCGGAATCCTTAAGACAGGTGCCATCGCAGTTCCACTCAACTTCAGATACGACGCGGATGAGATAGAATACTGTGTTGATCTGGCGGATGTAGATATCCTTGTATTCGGACCGGAATTTATCGGAAGAGTTGAAGAGATTGCTGAGAAGATATCAAAGAATCGTCTTCTTTTCTATGTTGGAGAGAATTGTCCTTCATTTGCGGAGGACTACAATGAGATGGTAGCCAACTCAAGCTCTGTTACACCTGATATCGAGATAACAGATGATGATTACGGAGCTATATATTTCTCATCAGGAACAACAGGATTCCCTAAGGCTATCCTTCATAAGCACAGAGCGCTCATGCACAGCGCTAAGGTAGAACAGGCACATCATGGACAGACTAAGGATGATGTATTCCTCTGTATTCCGCCGCTTTATCATACAGGAGCTAAGATGCACTGGTTCGGATCTCTTATATCCGGAGGTAAAGCAGTTCTTCTTAAGGGAACAAAGCCGGAATATATTCTTGACGCGGTAAGTACTGAGAAATGTACTATAGTATGGCTTCTTGTTCCTTGGGCACAGGATCTTCTTATAGCTATGGAAAGCGGAAAGCTTAATAAAGATGATTATGAACTGGATCAGTGGAGACTGATGCATATAGGTGCACAGCCTGTACCTGCCAGTCTTATCACAAGATGGAAAGAGATGTTCCCTAATCATCAGTATGATACAAACTATGGACTCTCTGAGTCTATCGGGCCGGGATGTGTACACCTTGGTGTAGAGAATATAGATCACGTTGGTGCTATTGGTGTTCCGGGATACGGTTGGGAGTGCAAGATCATCACAGAAGATGGTTCTGTCGTTGACAGAAGCGACAGTGACTCGGTAGGAGAACTTTGTGTTAAGGGTCCGGGTGTCATGATCTGCTACTACAAGAATGAAGAAGCTACAAATGAGAGCATCAAGGACGGATGGCTCTATACAGGAGATATGGCCAAGTATGATGAGGATGGATTTATCTGGCTTGTTGACAGAAAGAAAGATGTCATCATAAGTGGTGGCGAGAATATATATCCTGTTCAGATTGAGAGCTTTATCATGAAGAACAGAAAGGTTCAGGATGTTGCTGTTATAGGAATCGGAGATCCTCGTCTCGGAGAGATATCGGCAGCTATCATCCAGCTTAAAGACGGAGAGACATGTACAGAAGATGAGATGAACAACTTCTGTCTGGAACTTCCGAGATACAAGAGACCTCGAAAGATAATATTTGCAGTTGGTCCGAGAAATGCAACAGGTAAGATTGAGAAGCCTCGTCTTCGTGAAATCTACGGTGCAACCAACCTTGTTGACAAAGAAAATAGAAGATAACAGCACTTTTTTAAACATATTTCGTTTTTAATTATTTGTGCAATATGGATGCGAATCGCCCCACAAACCTCGTGTTTGGTGGGGCGATTTACATAAAGTTTGTGAAAAGTTCACAAACTTTATGTAATGTGCACAAAAAGGGCTTGCGTAATTGTGAAAATGTGCTAGAATACATTTCAGATAGGAGAGGTATCTAACATATATAGAAGGTAATTGTATTTGTGTGAGTCGCTGTGACGGGCGACAAAAGAATACACTCGGTCTGTGGGAGAAGAGGTGTATTTTGTGTTTGAACGGCAAGAGAGAGCTTGTCAGGCTTGCTTTTGGGGAAGTAAGTCTGCCAAGCTCTTTCTATGTCTGAGCATCGCTGTTTAATACGTAGCTGAAAGTAGAAAAAAACAAGGATATAATGTATAATTAATAGCAGTGGGATTAAGAAAAAACAGAGGGGAATATATAATAAAGTTGGGACAAAAAAATGTTTATATGTGAGAATCTTGTTAAGAGTTTTTACAGAACAGAAAAGAAAAACAGAAGAGTTGAATTCAATGCAGTAGACGGAATATCACTTCAGGTTAATCCCGGAGAGATAGTTGGTGTGCTTGGACCTAACGGAGCAGGAAAGACTACGCTTCTTCGTATGCTTGCTACTCTTCTGAAACCAACCTCGGGAGAGGTTTACATGCTTCATGAGAAGGATGATATTAAGATAGATACGCCTATAGATATCAAGAAGAATATCGGATATCTGTCGGGCAATACAAAGCTCTACGGACGTCTTTCGGTAAGAGAGATGCTCCGTCTTTTTGCGGGCATTTACGAGTTATCGGATGAACAAGTGGAGGAAAGAATAGCAGAGGTGGAAAAACTTCTGGATCTTTCAGAGTTTATTGACAACAGGATAGAAAAGCTTTCAACAGGACAGACTCAGAGGGCTTCTATAGCCAGATGTATAGTTCATAATCCTGATATCTATATATTTGATGAGCCGACACTCGGACTGGATATTCTCAGCAGTGCGGCAATCATTGAATTTATGAAAAAAGAAAAAGCACATGGAAAAACAGTTATATATTCCACTCATTATATGGAAGAGGCTGAGTATCTCTGTGACAGGATAGTCCTTATCTATAAGGGAAAGATAGTCATGAAAGGTTCGCCTGATATGATCATGAAGAAAACAGGAACCACATCTATGAGAGATGCCTTCTATAACATAGTTGAGAAGGAGGGCATGAAGTATGAGGACTAAGATTATAAAACTTCTCTTAAAGAAAGAACTTCTGGATGTTTTCAGAGACCGAAAAGCAGTGATCATGCTGGTTCTGGTTCCGATACTTATATATCCGCTTATCTTTTTCGGCTCATTTACGATTATGACCCTTATCCAGACAAATCTGGAGAAGGGAGAATATAAGATTCTTATTGAAACAGAAGATGACGGAGATCTCATATCTCAGATAAATCTTTATAACAAAAGTAAAAAGGGTGAGATCAGTGAGAAGGGTGGAAAGTCTGAGAATAATTCTTTATCAGTGATCAGTTTTGAAGAGGCTGTCGAGATATACGAAGAACAGAACAAGAATGTTTCTGAAGCGATTCTTAGAGATGAATCACATAAAGATGTTGTGGACAGACTTCTGCAGGGTGAAGTTATTGATGTTTATGTGGATACACATATAGATGATGAAGGTAAGCTTGTATACAGTACAAGATTTGTCTCCTCCATAACGGATTCGGATTATGCAGAGACTCTTGTAAAGGATGTTCTTGATGAACTTGCGGATGCGAGTACGAGAAATATTCTTACAGATGAAGGTCTTGATGCAGATACAATAATGCATCCCTTTGATATTGAGAGAAATAACATAGCCAGTAAGGAGCAGTCTATAGGAAGTATTCTTGGAATGATCCTGCCGTTTATGCTTATTATAAGTCTTCTTATGGGAACGATGTATCCTGCTATAGATGCAACCGCAGGTGAGAAGGAGAGAGGAACGCTTGAAACTCTGCTTACCCTTCCGGTCAAGAATCATGAGATTATTATATCGAAGTTCCTTACGGTAGCATTTATGGGTATTGTTTCGGCATTTCTGAACATGATATCCATGGCAGTCATGATTTTGTATATGGTTAAACTTGTGTCATCGGATGTGGCAGGTAATCTTGGACTGAATCTGAGAGACTTCCGTGTTGGTACATTTGTCCCTGCAATGATTGTTACAGTGCTGGCGGTACTTGCCTTTTCACTGTTCATTTCTGCAGTGACTATGTGTATTACGGCTTTTGCAAGATCATATAAAGAAGCTAACAATTACATAACACCGCTTACACTGGTTGTTATGCTTACGGGTTATATAGGATTTATTCCAAATATCGAATTAACAAGACAGATGGCACTTGTTCCCGTTGCGAATATATGTCTTCTCATAAAAGAGCTTCTGCTTTTTAAAGCGGAAATGGGAACAGTTGTGATAGTTCTCTTAAGTAATATATTCTATGCA
>JAFZXD010000021.1 GCA_017616955.1 Eubacterium sp.
GGCTGCTCAGTACTACAAATATAAGGCTCCAAGACACCTTCTCACATCAGGTGGTCTCGGAACTATGGGATACGGACTTGGTGCTGCAATCGGTGCCAAGGTTGGATGCCCTGACAACGTAGTTATAAATGTAGCCGGAGACGGATGCTTCCGTATGAACATGAACGAGATGGCAACAGCTGCCAGAGAAAACATTCATGTTATAGAAGTAGTAATCAATAACCACGTTCTCGGAATGGTTCGTCAGTGGCAGACTCTTTTCTACGGAAAGAGATATTCCAACACAGTTCTTGAAGATAAGACTGACTTTGCGAAGGTTGCTGATGCAATGGGAGCAAAGGGATACACAGTAAAGACTGTTGCGGAATTTGAGAAAGCACTTAAAGAAGCAATCAAAGGAAAGGGCGCTTATCTTATCGACTGCCAGATTGCAGAAGATGACAAGGTATGGCCTATGGTTGCTCCGGGAGCTTCAATAGAAACATGCTTCGATTCAGAAGATGCACTTAAGAAATAAAGGAAAAGGCGAGCGCAGAATTTCGAAAATTATAAAATATAATTGATATTTTTCATTTACGATAGTCATATTGAACAAAATAGTTCAAAGTTTTGACAATAATTTCGCCTTGATAAAAATCAAAAATGTATTATCATAGTAAATTATGATGCGTGTAGTGTCTTAAATTATTATGTAAACTAAATTATTATATATATTTACATGGAGGAAACAAAACATGGCAAGAGTTTACAACTTTTCAGCAGGTCCATCAATTTTACCTGAGGTAGTGCTTAAGCAGGCAGCGGAAGAAATGCTTGACTACAAGGGAAGCGGTCAGTCAGTTATGGAGATGAGTCATCGTTCAAAGGTTTACGATGAGATCATCAAGGAAGCAGAGAAAGATCTTAGAGATCTTATGGATATTCCTGATAACTACAAGGTACTTTTCCTTCAGGGTGGAGCTTCACAGCAGTTTGCAGCAATCCCTATGAACCTCATGAAGAACGGTGTAGCTGATTTCATCGTTACAGGACAGTGGGCTAAGAAAGCATACCAGGAAGCTAAGAAGTATGGTAAGGCAAATGTTCTCGCATCATCAGAGGACAAGACATACTCATACATTCCTGATTGCTCAGACCTTCCAATAAGCGAAGATGCTGACTATGTATACATTTGTCATAACAATACAATATATGGAACAACATACAAGAACCTTCCTAACACAAAGGGTAAGATCCTTGTAGCAGATATGTCTTCAGACATTCTTTCACAGCCTGTTAATGTAGAAGATTACGGTCTTATCTTCTTCGGAGTTCAGAAGAACGTTGGACCTGCAGGTGTTGTAGTTGTTATCGTTCGTGAAGATCTCATCAGAGATGACCTTCCTGAGTATGTTCCTACAATGCTTAAGTACAAAACTCAGGCTGATGCTGATTCACTCTACAACACACCTCCATGCTATGGTATATACATTTGCGGACTCGTATTTAAGTGGGTTAAGTCAATGGGTGGTCTTAAGGCTATGCAGGCTCACAACGAGAAGAAGGCTAAGATCCTTTATGACTTCCTTGATCAGTCAAAGATGTTCAAGGGTACTGTTGTAAAAGAAGACAGATCACTTATGAACGTTCCTTTCGTTACAGGAAATGACGAACTCGACGCTAAGTTTGTTAAGGAAGCTACAGCAGCCGGATTTGTTAACCTTAAGGGTCACAGATCAGTTGGTGGTATGCGTGCTTCTATCTACAACGCTATGCCAATCGAAGGTGTTGAGAAACTTGTTGAGTTCATGAAGGACTTCGAAGAGAAGAATTCATAATAAGTAAAGATTTGTTTCGCAAATCTGTGTTCAGACTACAAAAGTGATTTTTCGAATAAAGGAGATTTAACATGGCTAAAATACATTGCTTAAACCCAATCGCTAAGTGCGGTACAGAACTTTTCAACAGCAGCTATGAGATGACAGATAACTTAAATGAAGCAGATGCAGTTCTTGTACGTAGTGCATCTATGCATGACCTTGACGTTCCTGAGTCACTTCTTGCAGTAGCTCGTGCAGGTGCAGGTGTTAACAACATCCCACTTGATGACTATGCTGAGAAGGGTATCGTAGTATTCAACACACCTGGTGCTAACGCTAACGGTGTTAAGGAGCTTGTTATCGCAGGTCTTCTTCTTGGATCAAGAGATATCGTAGCAGGTGCAAACTGGGTTATCGAAGATAAAGATGATGCAGACATCGCTAAGACAGCTGAGAAGCAGAAGAAGCTTTATGCCGGAAATGAAATCCAGGGCAAGAAGCTCGGTGTTATCGGACTTGGTGCTATCGGATGCAGAGTTGCAAATGCAGCTATTCATCTTGGAATGGAAGTATACGGATATGATCCATTCGTATCTGTAGACGCTGCTTGGAACCTTTCAAAATCAGTTAAGCATATCACAAATGTAAATGACATATATGCAAACTGTGATTACATCACAATTCACGTTCCACTTATGGATAGCACAAAGGGCATGATCAGTGCAGAAGCTATCTCACAGATGAAGGACGGAGTAGTTATCCTCAACTACGCAAGAGACATTCTTGTAGATGAGGCAGCAGTTATCAAGGCTATCGAGTCAGGTAAGGTACATCGTTACGTAACA
>JAFZXD010000022.1 GCA_017616955.1 Eubacterium sp.
CCTGCTATGTGCTACGTAGATAATGCTCAGAGCTATTCAACAAACGAAACAGCTATATATTGGAACTCACCACTTATCTACCTGCTGTCTGCAGAACAGAAGGCACCGGTGGAAGATGATGTGATAGAGGAAGAGTAGTTGTAAAAATAGAATTAGGATAAACTAAAAAAGATGAGAGTTGAAATCTGATTTGATTTTAACTCTCATCTTTTTGATATTGTTCAGTGTTGAAGAGGTGTATTCTTACACTTCAGCATATTCAGCATATTTTGCCTCAAGTTCGGCATCGCTTATCATGGTTACTCTTCCGGTATCGTATTCGGAAGTTACCCATTCATATATCTTCTTGATAAGTGGTGCTGTCTTAGGAAGCTCATCAAGATCCATCTTGCGTCTGTGTGCATTTACCCAGAATGCTACACCTGCAACTCCCGAAGTATTTGTGATAGATACCTTAGGAGGTCTGTTAAGTATAGTTTCTGTGTCGAATATATTGTAAATCTCAGGATTCTTCATCATTCCGTCTGCATGAATTCCGGCTCTTGTCAGATTGAAGTTTGCACCGACAAATGGAGTCATAGGCGGAATCTTGTATCCTGTTTCTTTCTCGAGATATTCAGCTATCTGAGTGATGACCTGAGTATTCATTCCGTTGAGTGTTCCACGGATAGAAGCATACTCGAAGATCATAGCTTCGAGAGGGACATTTCCCGTACGCTCGCCGATTCCGAGGAGAGAACAGTTAACCGCACTTGCACCGTACATCCAAGCTGTTGTAGCATTTACAACGCCCTTGTAGAAGTCGTTGTGTCCGTGCCATTCGATCATCTCAGACGGTACATCCGAATGATGCTGGAGACCGTATATAATTCCTGATACGCTTCGAGGAAGAGCAGCTCCCGGATAAGGAACTCCATATCCCATAGTATCGCATGCACGAATCTTTATAGGAACGCCGCTTTCTCTGGAGAGATCCATCAGCTTGTTGGCAAATGGAACTACAAAACCGTAGAAATCAGCTCTTGTGATATCTTCAAAATGACATCTTGGACGAAGTCCTGCGTCGATACAGTCAGAAACGATTCCGAGATACTTGTCGAGCGCCTGCTTTCTTGTAAGTCCCATCTTATGGAAGATGTGATAGTCAGAGCAGCTCACAAGGATACCTGTCTCCTTGATTCCGATTGACTTAACCAGCTCAAAATCCTTCTTGGAAGCTCTGATCCATGTGGTGATCTCAGGGAACTTGTAACCAAGTGAGAGACATTTCTCAAGAGCCTTTCTGTCCTTCTCGGAATAAACGAAGAACTCTGTCTGTCTGATCATACCCTTAGGTCCGCCGAGTTTATGAAGGAGCTTGTAAATATGAACCATCTGCTCTGTTGTATAAGGTGTACGTGACTGCTGTCCGTCTCTGAAAGTCGTATCGGTTATAAATATATCTTTCGGCATGTTCTCAGGAACTCGCCTGTAGTTAAATGCAATCTTTGGAGTTTCCGTATATGGGAACATTTCTCTGAAAAGTTCCGGTTCCTCAATATCTTGAAGTTGATAGATATACGGGTCTTGTTCCAACTTATAAGTTTTTTTACTTAAACGTATGTCCTGCATAATGTATTTATTCTCCTTTTGTATATACGATAAACGTTCTTCCGTAAGAGAAAAAACCGTTTATAGTATAATATCATTGACGGATAAATTCAACTGTAACAAAGGATTTCGGAGAATTGCATACATAAAAGCCTTAATATATACAGTTAATATACAATATTTCTGTATATATTAAGGCTTTTTATACTTACAGCGAATTTACAAACTTCATAAATGCTGCTTTACCTTCTTCAGTTCTCTTGTAAACACCTGCATCCTCAAGTACTCCTGAGAATACAAGTCCGACTTCATCCTGAAGTATCTTGTGGAGATTTTCACGATTTGCATCTGCCGGACACTCTGTGACTTTAGAGCAAGGATTTGAACCGTCTGTGGACTCAATCTTATATCCATACTTTGGAAGTACCTCCTCAAGCCATTTGATATGACTTACGATACTTTCATCTTCATAAAGATTTTTATCACCGAATATGTATTCCTCAAGAGTTGCCATCTCTTTCTTAAGTCTTGAAGGAAGAACGGCAAGTCCCATAACTTCGATGAGACCTATATTTTCCTTCTTTATATGATGGTACTGTGCATGTGGATGATATACTCCCAGCGGATGTTCTTCGGTTGTTATGTTATTTCTCAGAACAAGATCCAGCTCAAATACTTCCTTGGAATCGTCTGTCTTTCTCATACGAGCTATCGGAGTGATCGTATTGTGTGGCTCACCGTCGGTTTCTGCAAAGATAAATGCATCCTCATCGGTGTAACCGCGCCATTTTCCGAGTATATGGTCAGCCAGTTCTATGATACTGTCGATGCTTTCGCCCTGAAGTCTTATTGTTGAAAGCGGCCACTTGATGATTCCTGCATGTACATCCGGATATCCCGGAACTGTGAATTCATTTTCATACGGAGCACGAACCATTGGGAATTCATAGCCTCCGCCCTGGAAATGGTCGTGAGAGAGGATGGAACCGCCTACTATCGGAAGGTCAGCATTTGATCCTGCCGTGTAGTGAGGAAACTTCTCAACAAATGAAAGAAGCTTCTTCATGGTTGCCTTATCTATCTTCATCGGAGTATGCTTTTCATTAAAGATAATGCAGTGCTCGTTGTAGTAAACATATGGACTGTACTGCAGATAATACTGCTCGCCATCCAGTGTTATAGGGATTATTCTGTGATTCTGTCTTGCAGGATGTGAGAAATGTCCCGCATAGCCTTCATTTTCCATGCAGAGAAGACAAGCCGGATATCCGGACTTCTTAGCCTTGCCTGCAGCAGCGATATCTCTTGGGTCTTTTTCTGGTTTTGAGAGATTTATAGTGATATCGAGGTCGCCGAAATCTGTAGGTGTAACCCATTTCTCATCTTTTGCGATTCTGTCTGTTCTTATATAATTGGTTGCCTTGCTGAAAGCATAGTAATACTTTGTTGCTTCCTGAGGTGAGTCTGAATACTTTTCGTTGAACTTTGCTCGTACCACCGAAGGAGGTGGAGTAACAAGTCCCATGATCGCTGTATCGAACAGATCCCTGTATGTGATGGTGTCGTTCTCCAACATGTTATTTGCTACGGCATATTCCAGCATGTCATCGAGTATCAGATGAAGTTCACGTGGAGATACGCTTGATGGTTCTGTATATTCGTCAATTCCGAAAAATTCAAGCAGACGGTTTGTTGTATACACAACATCGTCTTCTGCAACAAGCCCCGTTTTAACAGAATACTGAATAAGTTCATATATCAAAGAATTAATATCTGACATAGTTCACCTCCTGTTAGATAACCTGTATTCCACCGTATTTTCTTATCTTGAGCACAGCACAAGCACCATCTCCGAATACCTTATCGAGGGCAGCTCTGTACTCAGCAACTTTATCATTTCTGACAAATGCCTGAATAGTTCCTGCAAATCCACCACCGTGTACACGAGATACACCGCCGTCTTCGCCCAGTACCTTCTCACTGATGCAAAGTGCTATGGAAACGTTCTGTGTCTGAACATCGAGATTGGTAAATACGTTCTGAAGGAACTTAAATGAAGAATTACCCGATGCTTTAACATTTTTCAGGAATTCATCAAAATTATTGGATTTAAGTGCAGCTGACTGGTTCTCAACACGCTTATTCTCTTCATAGAAATGCAGAGCTCTCAGAACCGCTCTGTCTCCAAGCTTCTCACGAAGCTGAGGTATGGAAGCAATAACTTCATCTTCGGAAATGTCAATAAGTACTTCCTTTCCGAAGAAAGCTGCTACGGATTTCATCTCAGCCGGAACTGCTGCGTATTCGGAAGTAAGGTCGGCGTGGCTTCCCTTTGTATCGGTAATGCAAAGTGAGTAACCAACTGCATCCATATCCAGTTCAATACGTTCAATCTTAGGATTAGAAGGATCAAAGAAGTCGATATGGCAAAGACTTCCGACTGAACAAGCCATCTGATCCATAAGTCCGCAAGGCTTTCCGAAGTAATAATTCTCAGCGTACTGTCCGATGATTGCGATTGTAACAGCATCTATCTTCATGTCGTTGTAGAGAGCTGAGAGGATATTTCCGATAACAGTCTCAAATGCAGCTGAAGAAGAAAGTCCGGAACCACCCAGAACATCACTTGTAATGTATGCATCGAATCCGCCGATTTCATATCCGCGGTCCTGTACTCCTGCAATAACACCCTTAATAAGAGCAAGAGTAGTACCTTCTTCGGAATCAGCTTTTTTGATGTCATTTATAGGGAATGTTATAGTATCATACCCTTCGGATTTGACAGTTACTTTACCTGTATTATTTTTTGAAACAATGGCGATGGCATCGTCATTTATAGATGCTGCA
>JAFZXD010000214.1 GCA_017616955.1 Eubacterium sp.
ATGGAAAAACAAAAAGCAGATATGTAAAAAAGGATGAAAGAGAAGACTTATTAAAATTATTTGAGAAGAAAAATGAATTGAAAAAGCTTTATAATGAGACTGTAGATAAGATGCTTGATGATTATAATGAAGTATATTATGTTTCAGATATAGAAAAACCATATTATCAAAGTTCCAACATTATTAATGAACAGCTAATATCCCTTAAAGAAAATATTGGTATATATTCGGTTGAAAGAAACTATGTAAATTCAAAAAAATACCATGATATATTTGCGTCCTTGCCGTTAAGTCATGAAGTACAGGAAAGTTTATATAAGGAAGCCGGAAGATTGTTGGAAGAGGTTGATGGTAAATGTGAAGAGCATATGATAGCCGTTAGTTCTAGGACTGGAAAATTGATTACAGATAATCTAAATAGAACCGGAATCGATAATCATACAAGTTTTAATCAAAAAGAATATGACAAAATAATAAAATGCGAAGAAAGTATAATTGTATTACATAATCATTCATCAAATGGAAGACCATCTGCGAGGGATATTATTTCATATGCAAATGATGATAAGATAAGGTTATCTCTAATACTATGTCATACAGGGATAGTATATGCGATATGTAATGCCAATAAAAACGTTGAGTTAATATACATGGACCTTTTGGAAAGAGAAAAGGAAAGATGGACTGATATAGAAATTGCTAAAGTGTACGCGACAAATGATTTATATAAAATAAATGATAAATTAGGTAAAAACCAGAAACTATTTGATATAAGGAGGTTCTAGGCCATGGAAAAAGAATATATGGTTATGGATGATACTGAATATTCATCAGGGAAGTGTATTGTTCCTGAAATAGATGAAGAAAGTGAAAAGATTATAGATGAAGTTATGAGAAAGTATAACCTGACAGAGAATAATTAATGGATTTCCTTCCTTTTTTTGAGTGGCGCTATTTAGCATTTGATGTTACAATGTGATAGTGCTCGTTAATACATATAATGATAATATAGTTTATTTATTCGTATGCTGCTTCTGAAATATTATCAGGAGAGGAAGTGTTTAAATTATGAAAAACATGGTTAAGAAAATATCCATAGTACTTTGTATATGTTTCTTTATCAACATTGCTTTTGGAAGTTTTGATTCTTATGCGGCTAAGTCTAAGAAGATGAAGTTCTCGAAAACAAGTGTTTCGGTTGTTTCCGGAAAAACAGTTAATGTAAAGATCAAGGGAACATACAAGAAGATTAAAGTGGTTTCTTCCAAGAAGGGCTTTGTAAAAACTAAAGTAAAGGGAAAAAAGATAACAATAAAAGGTGTCAAAGCCGGAAAGATTACTCTTACCGTGAGGGGATATAATAAGAGCGGAAAGCTCGTGGCAAGCGGCAGGATTAAGGTTACGGTTAAAAAGAAGACTAAGAAAACAACTACTGAAGATACTGAATCACCGACAAACCCTACAGATGATGAAAAAGCACCTTCTGCTTCTACTGCAAATTATGATGCGGGAGAATATTCTATTAATAAGGTACATTCAGGTGAGGCAACTTACTATGACCTTAATGGTGGGGGAAACGCAAACCTCGATGACTTTTCATCGACATATCTCACAGCTGCGATGAACAAAGAGGATTATCTGAACGGTCTTGCAGGCGCTTATGTAGAAGTAACAGATAAGGATGGTGACAAAGTAAAGGTACTTATTACCGATCAGCTTCCCGAAGGTAAGAAAGGAGATATCGATCTTACCAGAGCTGCTTTTAAGAAGATTGAACCTGAGATTACAGGTAGAATGAAGATTACTTGGAAGATTATACCTCTTCCGACAAAACAGCCGGTATCGTTTCTTTGGAAACCGACCAGCTCTCAGTGGTGGGCAGAGATTCAGGTGAGAAACGGAAGATATCCTATCAAGTCAGTTGAATATCTGGATAAAGTAACTGGTAAATATATAAAGCTTGATAGAAAGCCGTATAACTATTTTGCGGCAACAAATGGAATGGGAGGAACAGGTCCGTTCACATTCCGAGTAACAGATTTCTACGGACATACTATAGTGGAAAAGAATATACCACTCAGTACAAGCGGGGTACCTATTAAGGGAAAATCAAACTTCCCTTATTAAACATTATAAAACTACTTGAAATGATTAAAGGAGGTAACTAAAAATGAATTATTCTATCGACGGCGGTAATCTACCGGTAGTAATAATCAATTTGGAAGCGGGGGAAAAGGTGGTAACCGAAGGCGGGGCTATGTCTTGGATGTCACCTAATATGAAAATGGAAACAGTTGGAGGCGGACTTGGAAAGATGTTCAGCCGTGCTGTATCCGGAGAGACTATGTTTCAGAATATTTACACAGCTGAGGGCGGTGCCGGAATGATCGCATGCGCTTCAAGTTTTCCGGGTTCTATTAAACCATTTGAGATAACTCCGGGAAATAGCATGATATTACAGAAATCTGCGTTCCTTGCATCTGTAGGAAATATTGATCTGTCTATTCATTTCAAAAAGAAGCTCGGCGCAGGCTTTTTCGGTGGTGAAGGCTTTATAATGCAGAAGGTTTCAGGACAGGGTCTTGTATTTGCTGAGTTTGATGGTCATGTTGTAGAATATGATCTTCAGCCGGGTCAGCAGCTTGTTCTTGATACAGGACATCTTGCAGCTATGACAGAGACATGCCAGATGGATATACAGACAGTTAAAGGACTTAAGAATATAGCATTTGGTGGCGAAGGTCTCTTCAACACTGTAGTAACAGGTCCGGGACATGTTTGGGTACAGACAATGCCTGCATCAAGTCTTGCGGGAGCTCTTCAGCCATATATAGTAACAGGTAGTTAAATAGTAAAATGCGGCGCCGTGGGTTTATCCCGATGGCGCCGATTTCTGTTTTTCTTTATATAGGAAGAAAAAATACAAAATAAAAGTCTTGCAAATTGTTTTGATATATGTTATTTTGTACCTCTGTGATGCTATTTCAATCCTTGCTTCTGACATGTGTTCAGAAGCCAATAAGTCCATAAGGAGGTGCAAAGAATGAATAAGTATGAGATCGCGTTAGTTCTTAGCTCTAAGATTGATGATGATGCAAGAACTGCAACTCTTGACAGATTAAAGCATCGTGTTGAGAGATCAGGCAGTACTATCACTGATATCGATGAGAAAGGTAAGCAGAGACTTGCATACGAGATTCAGGATATGGTAGAGGGATACTATTACTTCTTACATTTCGAAGGTCCGGATAGTGCTCCATCATACATCGAGTCTCATCTTCGTATTTACGAGAACGTCATCAGATTTCTTATTGTAAGACAGGACGCTTAGTTTAAGAAAACCTAAGGAGGAATCCTGATGAATAAAGTTATATTAATGGGTCGTCTTACCAGAGACCCGGATGTGAGATATTCAAATTCACAAACAGGCGAGCAGATGGCTATTGCCAGATATACAGTTGCTGTAGACAGAAGATTTGCCAGAAGAAATGCAGGAGATAATCAGCAGAATGCAGATTTCATCTCATGTGTTGCATTTGGCCGACAGGGAGAATTCGCAGAGAAGTATCTGAAACAGGGTACAAAGATCGCCCTTACAGGTCGTATACAGACAGGTTCTTATACGAACAAGGACGGACAGCGTGTATATACTACAGAGGTAGTAGTTGAGGAGCAGGAGTTTGCTGAGAGCAAAGGAGCGGGCGGACAGTCACAGGGTGGTTATGAACCACAGTCAGCACCGGCACCTGAAGAGGCAAGCGCTGAAGGCTTCATGAATATTCCTGAGGGAATAGAAAACGATCTGCCATTTAAGTAAGATTTTTACTGTTATATGCCGTGAGTTTGGATTCTTGTGATAATTCAAGGAGGACAAAGCAATGGCTTTTAATAAAGAAGCAGGTGCAGCACCTATGAGAAGAAGACCTATGCATAGAAGAAGAAAGGTCTGCGCATTCTGTGCTGATAAGAATCAGGTTATCGACTACAAAGACGTTAATCTTCTCAAGAAGTATGTGTCTGAAAGAGGAAAGATTCTTCCTCGTCGTATAACAGGTAACTGTGCTAAGCATCAGAGAGAGCTCACAGTAGCTATCAAGAGAGCTAGACAGGTTGCACTTATTTCATATGTAAATGAGTAAATAATGTAAGTGGTTCAGGGTTTGAAAACCTTGAACCGCTTTTTTTTGATAAATCGCTTTTACTATTTGGTGTTTTGTGGTAATATACACTCTGTATATCTATGTACACACGTAAAAAATACAGTTACAACGAGGAATACTACAATGAATATTACCAAGATGCATGGTATAGGCAATGATTATGTATATGTAAATTGTATAAATAACCAGATAGAGGATCCGTCATCACTGGCTGTTACTATAAGTGACAGACATTTTGGAGTAGGCTCAGATGGGCTTATTCTAATCAAATCCAGCGAAAAGGCGGATTTTATGATGGATATGTACAATGCCGACGGTTCCCGTGGAATGATGTGTGGAAATGGAATCAGATGTGTCGGAAAGTATGTATACGATCATGGTCTTACTGATAAGAAGATCATAACAATAGAGACTCTGTCCGGAGTCAAGACTCTCAATCTTTCTATCAAACCGGTAGGTGAGGTTGAAGGATATCAGAGTATAAGCAATAACGGATACGTTGTTTCGGCTGTAACGGTAAATATGGGAGCACCTATATTTGAGCCGGAAGAAGTTCCGGTAAAGCTTTCCGAAGGATTTGCTGCAAGAAAGCTTTCATCTATTATCGATATCAATCCTGTAAAGGATATGGGAATTATTCCAAATGAGAAAGTAGCTATCAGAATGCCGTTAGTTATAAATGATGCATTTTATTATGGAACGGCAGTATCAATGGGAAATCCACATTTTGTGGTTTTTGTTGATGATACAGACACCTTCCCGGTTGAGAAGGAAGGACCTCTTTTTGAAAATAACAGACTGTTTCCTGAGAGAGTGAATACTGAGTTTGTTCAGGTTGTCGATCGTACACACGTAAAGATGAGAGTCTGGGAACGTGGTTCGGGCGAGACTATGGCCTGCGGAACCGGAGCTTGTGCTACGGTTGTGGCATGCATACTCAATAATAAGACCGATGATGAGGTTACGGTATCACTTCTCGGAGGTGATCTTAAGATAAAGTGGGATCGTGAAGAGAATACGGTTTTCATGACCGGTCCTGCAACTACTGTATTTGAGGGTGAAATATAAGAATAAGAAATGCTTAATAAGGAGTACTAAAGAAATGTTTAAAGTAAACGAAGATTATTTGAAGCTTCCGGGAAGTTATCTTTTTTCCAATATCGCAAAAAAGGTAAATGCATTTGCAGAAGAAAATCCGGACAAGAAGATCATCAGACTTGGAATCGGTGATGTTACTCAGCCACTTTGTCCTGCAGTAATCGATGCTCTTCACAAGGCTGTTGATGAGATGGCAAGTGCAGATACATTTAAAGGATATGCTCCCGACCTTGGATATGCATTCCTCAGAGATACTATCGTTGAGAAGGCATTTAAGCCGCTTGGCGCTGAAGTATATGCAGATGAAGTATTTGTAAGTGATGGAGCAAAGTCTGATTCCGGAAATATTCAGGAGATCTTTTCGAAGGATGTTAAGGTTGCTGTATGTGACCCGGTTTATCCAGTATATGTAGATACAAATGTAATGGCAGGCAGAACAGGTGTTTATGATGCTGATACAGGTCTTTGGAGCAATGTTATCTATATGCCTTGTACAGCTGCAAATGGATATGCTCCTGAGATTCCATCAGAGCAGCCTGACATTATTTATCTCTGCTTCCCTAACAATCCTACCGGAGCAACAATCACAAAGCTACAGCTTCAGGAGTGGGTTGATTATGCTAATAAGATTGGTGCGGTTATCATTTACGATGCTGCTTATGAAGCATATATATCAGAGGCTGATGTACCTCATTCGATTTATGAATGTGAAGGTGCCAGAACATGTGCGATTGAGATCAGATCATTTTCAAAGAATGCGGGATTCACAGGAACAAGACTTGGATACACTGTAATCCCTAAGGATATAAAAGATAATGAAGGAAATACACTTAATGCTCTGTGGGCAAGACGTCACGGAACTAAGTTTAACGGTGCTCCTTACATTATCCAGAAGGCCGGCGAGGCGGTGTATTCCGAAGAGG
>JAFZXD010000215.1 GCA_017616955.1 Eubacterium sp.
CTTTTCACGGTATCTATGGAGATATTTTCATATTCAGGATTTTCATTTGTATCTACTGTCGTCTCACTCCTGTGAAGAAGTGCTTTTATCTTCGCCATAAGTATCGGAATCGATACCGGCTTCTCTATATAATCATCCGCTCCAAGCTTATATCCCATAAGTTTACTCTCATCATCACCTCGGGCACTCATGATGATGATGGGAATATCCTTATGGTTTCTTATGCTGGCGCATGCAGCAAACCCATCTATCCCAGGGAGCATTATATCCAGAAGAATGATTCTGGTCAGGTTATCGTTAAGATATTCTATTCCTGCTTCGGCACTTTCCGCTTCCTCTACGGAAAAATCCTCGGCACGCATAAAGTCCGCCAGAAGACCTCTTAATTCAGGATCATCTTCTATAATGAGTATATCAACCATCTGTGTTTCTCCCGGTTCTTAAATATAAAGTAATTATTCTATATAAAAATAAACTGTTCTATTAATCAAGTTTCTATTTATCAAGTGAGATTTTAGTATATTCAGGGTGATCCACAACTCCCTCGGTTCCCGTAAAATACACGTTAAGTTCACCGGTACCGTAGTCGTAGATTATCGTCTGGAATACATTTTCAGAATGAAGCTTCTGATATCCGGACTCCCTCTCATTTTTTTCTCTGGTAACTATATCTTTTACATCCGACATGGAGAGTTTGTCTTTCTCTTTAACCCATGTGTTGAACTTCTCGAATCTTACAAAGTTCGAACCGGATCCGGAAAGATAATCCTTATTCCCTTCAGAAACAAATGAATTCACAACACACAGACTGTCAGGATTATCCCATGTAATACCGTCTATCAGCGGCGTATCCTTATCTCTGAGTACCGCTATACCTTCAGCTTCTCCGTCCTCGTTGACAAAACCGGGATCCACGCAATCTTCTGCACAGAACGCATAATCCTTATCGGTTATTATCAGATTGTGAGACCAGGTAAAATCAGTACTCTCACCTACCATATATTTACCAAATGTCTTAGCATCATTCATATGCTCAAGCGCATATCTCAATTCATAAGTATAACACTTTTTTCCTTCACACACATAATTATTATCCGAGCCGACATCCAGTATTCCGACAAATACTCCCTTGTCATTTATTCCTGTCAACACATCCAGCTGACCTAAAACCGAAAAAGTTGTAAAGTTATTCTTTTCGCCATTATTACCCATCTTAAAATGTGTCACAGCATGTGCAGTACACATCTGATTCTCGCTTCCCAGTGTCCATTCCAGAGTTCTGCTTGTTATCCTGTCACCCGTCTCTGTCTTTTCTCCCCAAACAGACAGTGCATTACAGTTCGTTCCTCTCAGGCAGTCAGGAACCAAATGCATGATAAGAGCTTCTTCATAGCTCATCTTTCCATCAGGCTCAAATCCTTTCCTTCCTTCACTCATGATCTCGGCAAATCCTTCCATTTCCCTTCTGTAATCCTCCGGAAGAGACGCCATAAGTGTATTGATCCTGTCTATCACCGGACTATACTCTCCGTATATGCTTGGAAATGCCATCTTTATATTTTCATATAAAAAGGGTTCCAAAACACCTGCAAAATCCAAATCAATCTTCATGATAGTTTCGGCATATGCCTTACCAACCTTATAATAATCGCCATTAGAATAATCCAGGTATACTTCATAGTAAGATGGTTTCTTTTCAATCACACAGAGTCCATCCTTGGAAGCAAATGTCTCCATCGTTTCTTCTACCGTCGCCGCTTCTCCCGCATAGCTCTCGGTATTCAGAACCGTATCCACAGGCTGCAGACTGCTTACCGCAGAAACCTCTTCGTTATAATTCTCATATCTGCTGAAATCATTTGAGCACCCTGCGAGACTTAGTGCTGAGGCAAGAACCAGTGAAGCACTCATAAGTCTTATCATTTTATTCTTTCTATTCATACTCATCCTTTTCTTTTCCATTTATCTGACTTTCACAAACTGTTTATCTGACCTTTACCAGCCTTGTTCCATCAGCCATTTATTCAGTGTTCTCTCTCTTGATGAGAGTTCACTATCACTCTCCAGCTTTCCAAGAACGAATTCTCCCTCGATATGACCATCCACAAGATAGATAACTCTGTCACTGGCCGCAGCCACTCTTGAACTGTGAGTTACCATCATAATAGATGTTCCGTCTCGATTTACATTTACAAGTTCTTCCATAACTTCATTCGCTGATTTCGAATTAAGCGCTCCTGTCGGCTCATCTGCAAATAGAACCTTCGGATGATTGATAAGCGCTCTGCAGAGACACGCTCTCTGAAGCTGGCCTCCTGACACCTCGGTTATCTCATTATCAGCAACTTCAATGATTCCAAGTCTCCTCATCAGTATCTCAGCTTCTTCCCTGATATCGCCTCTTCTCTTAAGACCGGCATGAAAAGCCGGAAGAAGTATGTTATCGAGGATGCAAAGTTTTCTCATCATATACATCTGCTGAAAGATGAATCCCATACTGAGAAGTCTCTCCTCAGCCATTTCCTTGTCGTTCATTTCCGAATAGTTCTTTCCGAGAAATGTTATCTCACCGGAAGTCGGTCTATCCATTCCGCTCACGGTATAAAGCATGGTAGACTTTCCGCTTCCCGAAGGTCCCATGATGCTGACGAATTCTCCATCTTCAAGTGAGAAGTCGATATTTCTGAGTACGTTATTGCTGTATTTATTTACTATGTATGTTTTACAAAGTCCTTTGACATCTATTACTGTTTCCATATTCTATCCTCATTTCTTTATTCTTCTCTGATATTCCATATATTTATATGCTTAACTTTCCTGAGACATATCCTAAGTACGACAAGAACGATTGCAAATATAACAAACGGAACTATCACATATTTATCGATAACAGCCGGTACAAAATAAAATCCCGTTACTCCAAATGTCTCAAATGCCTTGGATGCAATACTGTTAATGACTGTTTCTTCCAATATATTTGCTGTCAGATATCCAAGAATCAGTATGATGAACATCCTTACCATCTGCCACTTTCTTACATCCTTTTCCGAGAAACCGACACACTTCAGAACCGCAACCGCTGGTGTCTCTCTGGCCAGATCGACAGTTGTATAAAGAAGTGTATTGAGTGCCAGGATAAATGCTATCATTACTCCCAGAAATACTTTTAAAGCATCTATATATACATTTATGTATGAGAATGATTCCCTAGAAAATTCTTCATATGATTTTATATGATCTTCACCGAATATCTCTTTTAATTTATTTATATATTCAGGCTTTTCAGATTCGGGAGCATCCAGCCACATATCTGTCAGATATATATCATTACGTTCTGCACCCGTATACTCTTTTCCGGCTATAACAGCGGCTGCAACACTATCAAAGTAATCAAAGAATCCTGTTATGATAAAATCACGCTGAACCTTGTGAGTACCGATATTATCGTCGTCATATTCATTTAGTTCTATGGTAACAGTATCACCGAGTTTTAATCCTTCCTTCTTCGCCGTGAAGAAACTCATTATGATCTCGTTACTCTTAACCGGAAGTGTTCCTCCCTTCCTAAGTGGTATAAGTCCATTATATGTATCTCCGCTCAGGAAATTAATTGGGATATCATCACCGTTAATATTTTTAATATCCGCATAGGTATCGTTCATGAATCTAAACTTTACGGGAACTCCTTCTTTGTTGGCATCCTCTACCATTAACCTGTATGCGCCGTCATAATATCCGCCTTTCTGATAATAATAATCTGCCATATCTCCAAACATCTGAAATTGGAAATCAGTATTCAATATCAGAAACTTCCTGCCGTAATCCCTGCTTAGAAGCGAACTCTTTATATAAAATGCAGTTAGCAGAACTATGACCGCCAGCATATAAGTTATTATGAGGAATATATATTTTTTTAATCCATTTACGATATTTCCGACTGCAAGAAATGTCGGAACCTTCATCCTCTTCGACTTATACAGATTTACCTTTGTCAGTTTTCCGAATCTCTCGCCCATACTGTTTCCGTGTATAGATTCAATGACGGATATCTTATTGATTTTCCTCATCATTAGCGCTGCAAACAGAAGGATCATGGCTATAAGAATTGCAGAAACCATAAGTGCTATGTATATGACCATGTTATGGTCTGTAACAAGAAGATTCTTACAGAACTGTCCGATAGCCATTCTCGATAGCGGAACACCTGCGGCAACACCTATGATTCCACCAAGTACCGCAAATACCAGATAGGTTGCTGCAAACATCCACCTGTAACGCCAGGAATCAACACCTATCGCTCGCATCATGCCTATCTCTTTTTCTTCCTGCTTTATCGCTGCCAGCATCATAAATCTGATTGTAATAAGCATTATGAGAATTATAACTACGCTCATTATTACAAGGAAATACGATATAGCCGTAACGATCGTATAGTTCACATCACTTCCCGGAGTATAGGCCCAGGAAGTGCAGGATTTTATCAGATCTCTGTCATATAATTCATCCTCTATTCTGTTTTTGTAATTAACATTTTGTACATTTAAAAGAAGCTTATAAGTTCTGAATGGATATTCACTTTTTATTTTCTCGAAATCCACATCCGATATGAGAAGCTCTTCATTTCCGGATACTGCGGGAGTCTTATATATTTCCGCTATCTCAAATTCATAGACATTTCCCATATGAGTGGTAACACGGACCTTATCCCCTCTTTTGAAACATGCCATATTAGCCAGATCCATACTGATTGCCATCTCTCCGGTATCCAGTTCAAACGGACGGTCATGATCGTTATACAGAAGATTTATTCTTTTAGATTTTGTGGTAAGGTGAAATGTATTATGATGCGGGAAGCTTTCATCGGAAGCATACCTCCCGTTAAAACATACCTCATCATCGATAAGTTTTGTATATTCTTTTATCTCTCCATCTTTGACCAGGTCACTATTCTCAACCCAGTCCATGATAGCATCTTTTTTCTCTTCAAAATGTCCCATTCCGACATTAATATTGAAAGATACATTTGCGACCTTCGTTATCTCATCTGTCTGTTTTCTACCCTTCATCTCCATATACATAAGATTCGCGGCAAAAACGGATATAATCGATGAGCAGACTATAAAGATAAATAAGATGATATTCAGACCTTTATGTTGTTTAAGGTCATTTTTTAACATTTTAAAAAACATGCTGCAACCTCTCTTTATTTTCTGGAGAGATTGTAGCATGTCTTATTGCTCCAAATCTTTAAGAAACCTTTAAACTTTAACAAGTTCTTTTGAATAATCTATA
>JAFZXD010000216.1 GCA_017616955.1 Eubacterium sp.
TAAAGATTTCAATTTACAACCAATTTACAACAGGTTATATAGAATAAGAAGAGAGAGTTTAAATCCAATAATAACTATTAAATCAAGGGACGTGAAATGCGTCTCTTTTTTTGTTGGTAGAAAGGAAAATATTATGCAGGAATATAAAATAAAAGAAACAATAATACTTGGTATTGATCATGGTTACGGCAATATCAAGACGAGACATACAGTAACCAGAACTGATGTAAAGAAGCAGGACGGCAAGCCGGTGTTCAGTAAGAACTATATCGAATATGAAGGGACTTATTACATAGTTGGTGAAGGTCATAAGAGCTTTATACCTGATAAGCAGGAGGACATGGATTATTATATCCTTACTCTTGCAGCGATTGCGAAGGAACTTAAAATCAGAGATGTAACATCTGCAAAGGTTCATCTGGCAGTTGGACTTCCTCTTAAATGGGTTCAGTCACAGAGACAGTCCTTTGAAAAATATCTTATCCGAGAAAGATATTTAAGGTTTAAATATTCTGATGTTGAATACAGTGTTGAAATAACCGGATGCACGGTAATGCCGCAATGCTACAGCGCTGTGGCTGAAAATCTGAGAGACTTCACCGGCATGAATATGGTTGTAGATATCGGAAATGGAACCATGAATGTTATGTACTTAAATGATGGGAGAGCTATGGAAAGTAAAGCCTGGACTGAGAAGCTGGGAGTATATCAGTGTATTCAGAAAATAAGAAATTACATCATGGATAAAACCGGGGATAAGATACCTGATGAAGTAATTGACAGTTTTCTTAAGAAGGGAACTACTGAAATAGCTGAACCTTATGCCGGAATAATGATCAGGGCTGCGGAGGAATATGTAGAAGAGATATTCAGAAAGCTGAGAGAATATGAGTATAATGACAAGATCATGAAACTTCATATTATCGGTGGAGGAGCGAGAATAGTTAAAGCAGTTGGAAAGTATAACAAAGAGAGAACTACATTTGATACAGATATCTGCTCTACAGCAAAAGGCTATGAATACTTCTGTTATATGAAGTTTCGTAGAGACAGCATAAATAATACTTGAAATGGAGGATATGAGCTATGATAAAAAATCACAATTTCCGTTTCAATCTTGATCGTGATGCGGATAGATCAGCCTGGGAAGTGCTCCACTCGGAAAGGGTGGAGCAGGATTTCAAATCCCAGAATCAATTTGTTGTAAAAGCGATAAATGATTACAGTGAGAGACATCTGAAAGAAGTCTCAGATCCGTTTCTCTCTTCAAGGGAGAAGGAAGAAGCATTTATAGACAGGATTCTTGAAACAGTACAGGAAAGGCTTTTTAGTGATCTTCCTGAAATAATGGGCAGATATCTTCTTTTATCCTTGCCAAGACCAGAAGGTGATAATGGAAAATCATCTATGAATCCTTTAAGAGTATCAACAGATGAAGATTATTCTGGCGCGAATGGAAAAAAGAGTGATAGAGGTTCTAATGAGGAACCTGAAGAAAACGAACTATTAGACTTTAATATGTTTTGAATGAAAGGGATGAGTATATGTTTAAGAAATCAAATACAGGATTGATTCGACAAATTAATGTAAGATTTAATCTTATGGATCCATTTGATAATGAAATATGGACTCTGTTGGAAAGAGAAGAAGAAAAAAATACAGGATCAAAGAATGATACTTTGAAAAGAATTTTATATAGAGGTCTTACAGGGCAGCATTCTTTATATACAAATATCAGAAATCTTGAGGAAATTGCAGATAATGCGATAACTGAAGAACGACTTTCTGAAAAAATGGAAGAAGTGGAATGTGAACTTCGTAAGATGATTCATGAAGAATTTGCCAAAATAAAATATTCTCTTTAATGTTTTATTGATTTCTTCAGAGGAAAGATGTAGCTTAAATCAATTTAGCGGCTACATAGTAGAAATAAAGTGGTGCCGGATACGGCACAAGTTTTAAGTCCGGATACGGACAGCTTGATTAATGGTAAGCCGAAAACGACTATATATATAGCTGTATTTATTGCAGGTGGCTATATAGTTGTAAATAGGTGAAGCCTTGTTTTATATGAAGATTATTCTGGATAGGGATTCTGATTATAGGCAGGGCTCTTTTATATGATATTTTAATATGAAAAACTTATAGTATCTTCCTATGACTTTATTCTATGAATTCTTTCTAAGATGTCTTTGAGTAGATTTCTAACAGAAGGCCTCGCCGTCTGAGAGCGAAATACACCCCTCGCACAAACCTGACGGTTTATGCGAGGGGGTATTTCGCCCTACCGGGAGCTGAAGTTTGTTTCAGAGCACAGCCACGCGTTTAATGACCTGTAACCGGCAGGTCATTTTTTATATCCACGATAAATGAATTTAAGAATGGGGGTGATAGAAGTGCAGAGGAATTCATTTATTCAGGTAAACAAGCTTACGAATGTTGTTGGAAGAAAAGGATATATTGTAAGCGAAGAGAAGCAGGAATATCTGTATGCGACATATGATACAGCAGACGACACATTTTGGCATGATCTTGCAGAAGTGAATCGGACAGAGTTTAAGAAGAACGGAACAAACGGAAAATGTATAGAGGCGAGAGAACTGATCATAGCCCTGCCGGAGAGCTTTGTTAAGTACGACTGTGATGCACTGCTTAGGCATTTCACTGATAGATTTAAAAAGAAATATAATGTTGAATGTACTTCTGCACTTCACCACAATAAGAGGAAAACAAACTATCATATCCATCTTATCTTTTCAGAAAGGCGGCAGCTTGAAGAGTCGATAGAAAAAATAGCAACCCGTAATATGTTCTACGATGAAACAGGAAAGCATGTAAGAACCAAGAAGGAGATTCTGGATGAAGATGGAAATGTAAGGAAAAGATGCAGAATTATAAAGAAGGGTGAAGTCTATGAACGAATCAGATTTGATAAAAAAGATGTTAGATTCAAGCAGGACAGCTTTCTCCCAGAATTGAAAGCCTTTGTGACAGATGAAATAAATATGCTTGTAAAGAACCCGGATGAAAGGCTGAAGGTATTTGATAGGAATGGTCCGTATCTTCCGATGAAGAAGGTGGGAAAGAATAATCCGATAGCTGATGAGATACAGAAAGATAATGAGGAAAGGACCAGATGGA
>JAFZXD010000217.1 GCA_017616955.1 Eubacterium sp.
GGGCTTTAAATCTCTCCGACTCATCCTTCTCCTTGCCATACGTTTTTACCACTCGCATACCCGAGATAACATCCTGCAAGTCGCTTGATACATCATCGCTTTTCTTCATCTGAAGATGGAATATTCTGCCCATTGTTTTTCTGAAAACAATTACGATAGCCGACACGATCGGAACAAAGATAAATGTCAGAAGTGCCAGCTTTGCATTCAGAATAATCATGAATATAATGTCCCAGATAAATATGAAAAATACCGCAAACAGATTACAGAACACATCCTCCATGAACTCACGGATAAATGTAGTATCCTGAACTATTCTGTTCAGAAGTTCTCCCGGTCGTCTGTCATTTATAAACTCCAGTGGGAGCTGTTGGTACTTCTTAAAAAGCTCAACTCTGAGGTCTGCTGATATCTTTGCTCCCAGTTTTGTGGAAGCGTTACTTTTCAAAATATTTATGATAACTATCGCAACACTGAGTGAGAACATTATCGCCAAAAATCCTAATGCCTGGCGCATTCCACCGCCTTCACTCAGGACGTCATTTATAAGATGCTTCTGAATCTCCGGATTAAGAAGTGTGGTTACAGAAACAAGAACCATCAGTAAAAATATTCCACAGAAATCTTTAAAGTACGACTTGATCAGCTTAACGAAAACGCTGAGAAAACCACCTTTCCCGGAGCATTTCGGACACTGCTTTGTTCCGGGTATGGCACGCCCGCATATCGGACATATCTTCTCGTATTCAGTACTGATAACCTCTTCAAATCTGCCGGATATTAGGATATTTATCCCTCTGGCAACATAAGCATATCTGCTCAGATGTTTCGATGAGAAGTGAACCAGCACCCTGTCTTTTCCGTTCTGTCTGATCGACAGGATTCCACCTCCGATACCCGGCTCGGACGAAGCAGATTCACAATCTTTTATATCATATATTTTTTTGTCTTCTCCGCGAAATATATAGAGTTTCTTCGTCGTAACCACAAAGAACGAGTCATCCGTCCAACGGCCCTTTTCATCTATGTCCACCGGAACGGCATAGTATATTCTCTCATTCTCCGATAGTTTAATCTCACCCTCTATATTCTGCGGAAGGTCATATTTAAGTATCATATATTTTCTCCATTCCCCTAAAAGTGGACACTTTAAATCTGATTTCAACTGTCCACTTTTTTAGTTACCTACAAGAACAGATCAAGCATTCTTCGCTCTTTCTGAGTTAGTTTCTCCACATCTCTTATCTCGAATCTGTTCTCGTCTACATCCGAAATAATAAGTCTGACATCCGAAAGTTTTGCTACGGCATTTGACCCCATATTGATTGCAAATTTACACTCACCTTTATCCGTCATAACATGAAAGTAAGCATATCCGTATTCATCCTTTATGCTGTATATCTTCTCTATGACCGGAGTAAAGTAGGTAAGACTGAGCTGCTGATTCAATATATCTCTTGTATCTTCAGGCATAGCCGCCAGATCCTCTATTATTCCTATCTCTCTTTCACCGTTACCATGTTCTCTTATCGAGATAAACTTATCAGCATCAGAAAAAGGAAAAAGTCTGACAACCTTCACACGGTCATAATGAACTCCATCATAATCCAGGCTGACAAATCCACCCTCTGTCTGCTGAAACTTATCCTTTTCGGTTATTATATGTATCGCCGTCATTTCTTCGGCTTTTTTCTCATAGATATTTATAGTATTATCTGCCATTATTCTCTTCTCCTCTTCCAAAAAGTGGACACTTTAAATCTGATTTCAGCTGTCCACTTTTTTAGTTACATCGCATTTAATGCGAGAGATTTGTTCTGCAGGTCAAGCAGGTTGCGGAATATCCCTTCATCCAGCTGCTTGAGTTCTTCTTCGGTTCCCTCTTCAACGATTCTTCCGCCATCGATTACTATCAGCCTGTCGGCATCGCGAAGTGTTGACAATCTGTGAGCAATGGAAAGTGTTGTTCTTCCCTGAACCAGATATCTGAGCGAATTCTGGATTGCCTTCTCTGTCTCTGTATCAACGCTGGCCGTTGCCTCATCAAGGATAAGAATCTTCGGATCAGCGAGGATTGCTCGCGCAATCGATATTCTCTGCTTTTCTCCTCCCGAGAGGTCCTTGCCCGCAGCACCTATTATCGTGTCGTATCCATCCGGAAGCTTAGATATAAAATCATGCGCACTAGCCAATTTTGCTGCCCGAATTATGTCCGCTCTCGACGCATTTTCATTTCCGTATGCGATGTTCTTCGCAACCGAACCCATGAATATATAAGTGTCCTGCGAAACCATTGCAACATTTCTTCTCAGGTCAGAAAGCGCCAGATCCTTCACGTCCGTTCCGTCTATCTTGATGGTACCTTCATTTACGTCATATAGTCTGGAAATGAGATTTACCAGCGTAGACTTTCCTGCTCCGGATCTTCCAACGATTCCCAGCATCTCGCCTTCTTTCACCTTTAGATTTATATTCTTCAGAACCGGTCGTCCCACCTGGTAGCCAAATGTCACTCCACTTAGCTCTATCTCGCCCTTCGGCTCATCAAGTCTGACCGGATCCTCCTTCTCCTGAATATCCGGTATCGCATCAATAATCTCGAAGAGTCTTTCCGCCGAGTTGATACTGTCAGA
>JAFZXD010000218.1 GCA_017616955.1 Eubacterium sp.
CGTCATCATCCCATGGTATGATCTCACCATATCTCACATACCCAAGAAGACCTCCGAACACAAGGTAATACTCTATATCATTCTCCATACAGACTCTGTCTATCTCAGAAAGAAGTTTATATAAAATGTCATGAATCTCTTTCAGATATTCCTTCTCTTTCTCACACAGACCGGAGGTCTCGTATATCTTCTCGACTCTTTCCCCGGCTGCCAGATGTACTGTCCCGAAATCCGTCTTGCATACGGTTACATTTACATCCGTCTCAACTTCAGATTTCACGACAAGCTTAAGACCTGACTTGCTTATTCCCGTATCTTTTACCGTCTTTGAAAAGGAGCCCGCCAGTTTCTCATTCTCCACATGACTTACAACATATCTGTCATTTCTGTACAAGAGATTGTCTGCTTCAGGAACTACAGCCCCAAGATACTCAAGGTCTGCATTTACATTCCCCTCACCGGAAGTATTCAGTTGTACCTCATAACCTCTTGCATCCAGAAGATCTATCATATTTATACCGTCCGTATCGCCTTATACTCTTCCAATACTTTCTCCGCTACATCAACATTGAATGAATCTCTGTTTTCATCAGGTATCATCTTCAGAAGGCTATCCAGCTCATCTATGGAACATCCTTCATCACGATAAAACAGTTTTGCATAACTTGGTGTGGTAGCGTTCTTTGCAGAAAGGAAATATTCCGCACTGTAACCCCATTCATATTTTTTCTGCAGCGGTTTGATCTTATGTTCAACCACATCCATAAGAGGAAGCAGATTATAATCTTTTCCGCAATTTGTATTCAGGTATTCCGCATAGATCTCCGTATTCAGATTTCCTGCACCTTTTCCCATACCCATAAGAGTCCCGTCCACTATAACATCTCTCTTCAGATGCATATCTATTACCGTTATGGCATTCTGGAAAGATAGCTGCATATTATTATGAGTATGCAGTCCTACCTTAACATCTCTTCCAAGGAAATTATCCGCAAGACGCACTTTATTCATTACATCATCCTGCATCATCATTCCGAAACTGTCTACTATATAGAAGCCGTATATCTCAGGTATTGTATGCATCAGTGAAAATATAAACTGAACAAATTCGCTTTCACTGTATCTCGTACAGACCATAGGCTGAATGATAAGTTTATATCCCTTATCTATGATGGTTCTTCCCACCTCTAATATATCGTCCTTATTCTTCTTATGAAAACACAGTCTGATTCCGTCTATTCCCGATTCGCTGCTTTCCGGAAGTTCTTCCACAGGATACTTTCCGTAATCAATCATAACGAACAGCTGAGTCGACTCTCTCTTATTATCGAGTAATCCATTCTCTTTGATAGCATCCATATCGACGAACATGCTACGGTCCTGTCTGCTTCCATGTCCTCTATCAACATAGCCAAGTTCCACATACTCAATCTTTGAATCATATAAATGATTCAGGATATCCTGCATTCCCTGTTTTCCGAATTCAAATCCATTAATCCACCCTCCGTCACGGAGAGTACAATCCATAATACTTATTCCACTCATTTTTTTATATATCTCATCCCATCCTTGAATTTTTGTGTTTTAAAATACAGGAGAAAATATAATGCATTAGGAACTGCAACACATAGCAGTCCCTTTAGTATCAGTCCTAAAAAACCATCCTGTTTTATCATACTGCAGATGAAGTAGGTTAATCCACCCAAACAAGCAGTAATAAACATATATAAGAAGTGTGACAGAATATACTGTCGCAATCCTCCGCTCTTAAAATAATGCTTGAATAATATATAAGCACCACCAAGGAAGTTAAAAACAAAGTAAGATATCAGAGTCGCAAGGATTATTCCGTAAAGCCCCATCTCTTTTATAAGAATCCAGTTCAGAACGATATTGGTGAGCGCTTCAAATATAGAAATATATCTGGCCTGCCACCATAATCCAACCGATTCAGAATAGAGTGTTCTGATATCACTCATTTTAAGAACGTAAAAATATACCGCAAACATAAGTGCGATAGTTGTTCCCAACATCATTTTATTGCCAACCCATATCTTCATAAACGGCTCATAAAGACACAGAAGACATATAGAACACCATCCACCTATCCACATGAACATAAAGTCTATATTCTTCAGATCATGCAGATTCTTCTTCTCATCGTCCATAGCTATACTGTTACCAACACCACCAGCCAGAGAAGTCTTTAATACAGCCATTACCATAACGACCGAATCCAGAATATAATAATAATTGCTGTAAAGCGTAGTCATATGAAGTCCCAGATATGCGGATATGAACATCGAGTCAAATGCATTTCTTGAAAGCATCGCCAGCTTCCTAATCATAAGTCCCGTAACCTGTATTTTAATATGTCGTACCTTCTCTTCATCAAGCTTTCCACTTGCTCGATACATAGGGAACTTCTTACTTACTCTGTATGCAACAAGAAGACTGTACAAAACAGATGTAACAGGCATCATCACAGCATAGAGATAATAATCTCTCACAAACCATATAAAAACAGCCTGTCCGATATACATGACAATCTGAGTAAATATATGAATTCCGGCCCCTATATCATCTCTCTGAAAAGCAGCAAGCAATGCCTTTTTATTTGGAAAAACAAAGAAATTGATACACGTATTGATCAGATAAATAAGATAAAGAAAATAGAGATTAATATCTGACGGAACCTTATCCTTGATAAGATATGGAAGAAAAGGTATCAACAAAACACCTATCAGGGCAACTATCGTTCCGACAACCAGATATATCTTTTTATAGAAATATAACAGAGCATTGACCGTTTCCGTGTCACTATCTGCTATAGGTTTATACATGCTATATACTATAGCCGTGCCGAATCCCATCTCCATAAGATTCAGCATCTGAAGTATAGAATAAAAGAGACTTGTCAGTCCCAAATACTTCGTCCCCATTACATGGAGAATCATCGTTCTGACGATAAACGGCAAGATGATTCCGGTCACCTTGTCTATCTCACCAACAATGATATTTCGTTTTGCATTTTTAGAACGACTAAGTCTCATTAAATAATCCTCGATCACAAGGTATTTTTAAAGATTTACAACCTCAAGCGTTGGACCATGCTCAGGAATCATGAGGTTTGTAAATTCTTCTACAGGAGTTACTTTTCCGTTGTGTACAACAACCGGAGTTCCCTTTCCTGCCATAAATGCTTTTGCATAATCGTTGACTGTCTCTATTTTATCCTCAAACATCATGCCACCCTTAGGACCGTCATAGAAGAAATGTATATCGGAACCTGCAGCAACAGGAACTTTAAGCTCTTTTGCATAGCCATATGCAAGTGCATTCATATTATCCCCATTAGCAGCATTATATATCTCTATTCCATCCACTATCGACGGCATAAGATATATGGTATTCAGATAGTCTCTTTCTCTGTACGGATGAGCCTGAACCATTATTCCGCCTCCCTCATGGACACGAACGTAAACTTCTTCCCTAGACTTATCCATGATATCCTCATTATCCAGGAGCCACATTTTATCAACTCCATAAATCAGATATTCATCACCCTGAAAGTTATACTCGATTCCAAACATTAC
>JAFZXD010000219.1 GCA_017616955.1 Eubacterium sp.
GATACTATCGAGCTTGAAGAGACCGACTTCGGAATCTTCTATGTGGATGCTGCCGATAATCCGGACAAATATCTCGGAAAGAGGATTAAGTTCAAGGCTCAGGCTCACAGACCTTCAAACTATTCCGATAAGGAATTCGTTCCGGGAAGATTTGCTATGACCTGTTGTGCAAATGACATCGCATTTATAGGTTTTAAAACTTATTATGAAGGCGCCAAGGTGCTCAAGGACAGAGACTGGGTTATAGTTGAGGGAACTATCAAGAAGGAATATTATCCTGAATTCGAGGGTGAGGGACCGGTTATATATGCGGACAGCGTATCTATGACAGGACCTGCCGAGGATGACTTGGTATATTTTAACTATTAATAAGAGATTTACATAATATAAAAGTAATGTTAACAAGGACAAGGTAGAAATACTTTGTCCTTGATTTTTTTGTTTGAGAAGTATATTATCATTTTTATCTGCGTTAAAGAGGCGGGAAGGAGCCTCATATTGTATAGTAAAATAATTAGCGGAGCCGCATTAGGAATCGAAGGCATGCTCATATCGGTTGAATCTGATATCGGTGCCGGACTTCCGGGATTTAATCTAGTCGGATATCTCTCATCTTCAGTAAAGGAGTCTGCCGACAGAGTAAGAACGGCTCTCAAGAACATTGGTTATTCTATCCCTTCCAGAAGGATAACCGTCAATCTTTCCCCTGCGGATGTAAGAAAGGACGGCGCAAGCTTCGACCTTGCGATCGCTACCAGCATCCTTATTTCTATGGGGATATTTTCCGTGTCAGATGAATTTAATAATAAGCTTGGTTCTACGCTCTTTTTGGGCGAACTTGGTCTTGATGGAAGTGTGCTGCCGATATCGGCTGTGCTTCCTATAGTTGATCATGCTTCAAAGAACGGTATTGAGACATTTGTGCTTCCAAGGCAGAACTGCAAAGAAGCATCTTTTGTTGACGATATCAGGATTATTCCGGTTGATTCTCTAAGTGATGTGGTTGAAATGATATACCGCGAGGAGTGGACAGAAGAGTACATCAAAGAGGATGTCGGTGTGGAATATGACATTCAGGGAAGTGTTGATATGAGAGATATTCGTGGGCAGGAGACCATGAAGCGAGGAGTTATGGTTGCTGTTGCCGGATTTCATAACATACTTCTCACGGGTGCTGCCGGAGCCGGTAAATCAATGATTGCCAAATGTATTCCGGACATAATGCCGCCGCTCTCATATGATGAGTGCATGGAACTTACCAAGATATACAGTGTAGCCGGGATGCTAAAAGGTAGAGAAGGACTTATGAAGAGAAGACCATTTAGGTCACCCCATTCGTCGATATCCGCCGTGGCACTTCTGGGTGGTGGTGCGATACCGAAGCCGGGAGAGATAAGTCTTTCTTCAAGTGGTGTCCTGTTCCTTGACGAATTCCCGGAGTTCAGAAGAGAAAATATAGAAGCATTGAGACAGCCTATGGAGGAGAAGACAGTAACTATTTCAAGACTGAAGGCTAGTTATACATTTCCGGCTAAGTTCATGCTTGTATCTGCTAGAAATAACTGTCCCTGCGGTTACTATCCGGACAGGAAGAAATGCAGATGTACCTATGGCGAGATATACCATTACCAGAATAAGATAAGTCATCCGATCATGGACAGAATTGATATAAGACTTGATGTGTCGCCGGTTTCTCATCAGGATCTGTTTGAGAGTGAGCCGGGCATCAGTTCGAAGGAGGCGAGAGACAGGATAATAATTGCAAGAGAGAGACAGGAACATAGATATAGAGATGAAGTCTTCAAGTATAACTGCGAAGTTCCGCAGGGCAAGATAGGTGATTATATGAAAGTCGGTGCGAAGGAAGAAAAGCTTCTCAGGGACATTTACGAGAAAACGGAGATGAGCACCAGAGGTTATTTCAGATTAATCAGACTTGCGAGAACTATTGCGGATATAAATGACAGAGAGGATATAAATTGTCAGGATATAGAGGAGGCTTTGTTTTACAGAAATGAGCAGTAACGGAATAAATAATAGAGTAAAAAATGAAATTACAAGTAACATAGACAGACTTGCCTGCCTGTGGCTGAATCACATGAAGACATTCAGGTTTAGAGATGCTTACAAAATCATAGACCATTACGGCAGTATTACAGAAGCTTACAGAAAGATGAGTGGACCGGGAAATGAGATCGTATTGGAGAAGATGGTTACTGGGAAATATATAAAATCATCCACCAGGGATGAGATTCTTCGTTTTAACTTTGATGAATGGATTGACAAGCTCTGCGATGACATGGATAGAACCGATATTAGGTGCGTGACTTATGCAGATGAGGATTATCCCGAGCGGCTAAGGGATATACCCGAGTATCCCCTGGTTATATTCTACAGAGGAGATATCAGTATAGCAGATTCACCTTATTCGATAGGTATAGTTGGAAGCAGGCGTCCGTCATTTTATGGGCTGAATGTTGCTGAAGAGTTTGGCGGTGAACTGGCCAGAAAAGGTATGACAGTTGTGAGTGGGATGGCATATGGTATTGATTCGAAGGCACATCAGGCTGCTATGGAGGCAGGTGGAAAAACGATAGCAGTTCTCGGTGGTGGAGTTGATATCTGTTATCCGGAGGTGAACTTCAACATCTACAGTGAGATGTGCGAGAATCATCTGGTCGTGTCGGAGTATGAACCCGGCACGGCTCATGTGTCGATAAACTTTCCGGCAAGGAACAGAATCATAAGCGGACTGTCTGACGGACTGTTGGTAGTTGAGGCGGCGCTTAGGAGCGGGACACTCATCACGGCAGACTTTGCGCTCAATCAGGGTAAGTAGATATTTGCTGTTCCGGGAAGAACTTCCGATATTTTGTCAAAAGGTTCGAACAACCTGATCAAGCAGGGAGCAGTTCTGGCTGACAGTCCGATGGATATAATGGTTGACATTTTAGGAACGGAATATGTACGCGAAAAAAATAAAGCAAATTCGCCCGGATCCGATGCTTCAAAAAACGATACTAATAATATGAAGAAAAATATTAAAAATCTGACTGTGACTCAGAAAAAACTTCTTGCGATGCTGGGACATGACCCGATATATATCGATGATCTTATCAGGGCAAATGACATGAAAATAAGCGAAACCATTCAACATATGAACGAGCTTTGCAGGCAGGGTTTTGCCGATTGTGTCGAGAAATGTTACTACATATTAAGATAAAAAAACTTGAATCTTTCACTTGAATTCAAAAAAATATTGGTGTATAGTAACGTGCTAGACTGAGTTTAAGGACTGAAAATGAGAAGGGATCAGAAAGGTTGTAAATCAGTATGGCTAAGAATCTTGTTATTGTAGAGTCGCCTACAAAAGCAAAAACTATTAAGAAATTTCTAGGGAAAAATTTTGATGTTATCGCCTCTGAAGGTCATGTAAGAGATCTTCCGAGAAGTAACATGGGTATAGATAAGGATAATGATTTTGAGCCTCATTATATAACGATAAGGGGAAAAGGTGAGCTTCTTGCTGAACTCAGAAAAGCAGCAGGAAAAGCAGACTATGTATATCTCGCAACTGACCCTGACCGTGAGGGAGAAGCCATATCATATCATTTATCTGTAGCTCTTAAACTGGATGAGAAGAAAACATACAAGAGAATAACATTTAACGAGATCACAAAGACAGCAGTAAAGCAGTCTATGAAGAATGCTCGTGAGATAGATATGGATCTTGTAGATGCGCAGCAGGCAAGACGTGTCGTTGACCGTCTGGTGGGGTATGAAATAAGTCCGCTGCTTTGGGAGAAACTTGGAAAGAAGAGTTTATCGGCAGGACGTGTTCAGTCGGTTGCTCTGAAAATGATATCCGACAGAGAGAAAGAGATAGATGCATTTATCCCTGAGGAATACTGGACTATATGTGCAGACCTCATCGTTCCGGGACAGAAGAAGGCAGTTCCAGTCCAGTTAAAGACTGAGATAAAGAGTGCAAAGGATGCAAAGGAACTTAAAGCTAAGCTTGAGAAGAGCGGATTTGTGGTTACTGACATTAAGTCATCAACCAGAACAAAGAAGGCTCCGGTTCCATTTACAACAAGTACACTTCAGCAGACTGCTGCGGGAAGAATTAACTTCTCGACATCAAAGACTATGAGAGTTGCTCAGCAGCTTTATGAAGGTGTTGATATAAAGGGCGAAGGAACAGTAGGCCTTATAACCTACCTGAGAACCGATTCAACACGTATATCGGAAGAAGCTGACAGAAGTGTCAGAGAATATATCAGAGATGCATTTGGAAGCGAATACGAAGCTGATGTCGATGGAAATGATTCAGCATCAAAAGCTCCTGCAAAGAATATCCAGGATGCACACGAGGCTATACGTCCTACAGATGTAAGACGTACACCTGCATCTATCAAGGGTGCTGTTACAGCTGAACAGTACAAGCTTTATAAGCTCATTTACGAGAGATTCGTAGCCAGCAGAATGAAGCCGGTTGTGTATGACATTTACACTGTATCGGTAACTGCTGCAGGTGAGACACTTAAAGCTTCGGCAAGTACAGTTGGATTTGCGGGTTATCTGAATGTATACAGTACTGAAGAAGATAAGAACAAGGAAAATATCAATCTTCACGGAATTGAAAAAGGTGATGAACTGAAGTGCGAACAGGTAGAAGCCAAACAGCATTTTACCGAACCGCCATCACATTATACAGAGTCGCTGCTTGTTAAGACTATGGAGGACAACGGAATCGGACGTCCATCCACATATGCACCGACTATATCGACACTATTAAATAGAAGATATATTACCAAGGAACAGAAGAATCTGTATATAACAGAACTCGGACAGGCTGTTAACGGAATCATGGAGACAGCATTTCCGGAGATCGTTAATATCGAATTCACTGCAAACATGGAATCACTTCTCGATAGTATCGGAGACGGAAATGTTCATTGGAAGGTCGTTGTAAGAAACTTCTATCCTGATCTGGAAAATGAGATCAAGCACGCAAGCGAGAATCTCGAGAAGATAAAGATTGCCGATGAAGTATCTGATGAGGTTTGTGAGAACTGCGGTGCCAACATGGTTATCAAGTACGGCGCTTACGGAAAGTTTCTGGCTTGTCCAAACTTCCCTGAGTGCAGAAACACAAAGCCTTACTTTGAGAAGATAGGTGTTAAGTGTCCTGAATGCGGCAATGACATCGTTAAAAGAAATACAAGAAAGGGAAGACCTTTCTACGGATGTATAAACTATCCTGAGTGTGACTTTATGTCATGGAACAAACTGGTTGCGGACAAATGTCCTGACTGCGGAGGTTACATGGTTATAAAGGGCAAGAAGATAGTTTGTGCAAATCCCGAATGCGGATTTACAAAGGAATACGAGGAGACAGGGGAATAAACCCCTGTCTTTTGTATTTTTGAAAAGCATTGCGTACGAACTTCAAATAGTTCGCTCGGGAGAAATATTTACTTGCATAACATTATGTTAACATGTTAGAATATCGTTGTTGTGTTATGATTTGCGAAGAATCATCTGCAACAAACGATCACTAAAACAGAATCAAGAAAACAAGGGGTATAAAAAGGTATGAACGCTACTGTAATCACATTGATAATCATAGGTATTATCGCCATCATCATCAGCTGTGTTTTGACTTCAGATGGAAAAGCGGATGAAGAAGTAGAAGAGAAGGTTAATCCAAATCTTAAGACAGAACTTACAGAGGCGGATAAGAAACATCTTAGAAAGATTTCCGATAACTATATCAATGAGTATAGTAAGAAGAAGATCAAGGAATCTATCGGAAAGAGTATTAACTCCGTAATAGACGAAGAAGTAAAGAAGAGCGACAAGAAGGTTGCTGACAAGGTTGCTTCTTCTGTAGAAAAGGGTCTGGCTTCGGTTGACGACAGAGCTACTGAGAATACTAAGAAGCTTGAAGGGTATTACAACGAAGTATCAGGCGATATAGAGAAGTCTAAGACAGAAGTTCAGACTATATACAACAATGTAGTCGAGAAAGAAAAAGAGATAAAGACTTCAATAACTGTTATAGATGAATATAAGGCCGGACTTGAAAAGATGAAGACAGAAGTTGCAGGTCTTGAGGATGTTAAAAAAGAGATTGGCGAACTTACAGCGGGACTCGGTGCGAAGAAAGCTGAGATAGAAGAACTTACTTCAGTTCTTGATACAAAGAAGGCAGAGGTTGAAGGATTCGCTTCAGCACTTGATGCTAAGAAAGCAGAAGTTGAAGAAATCCTCGCTAAGGAAGTTCAGGTTGCAGCTGCTCCTGTTGCTGCTCCGGAAGCTGCTGAGGAATCTGTGGATGAGACAACAGAAGTATTAAAAGGAAATGCTCCTGCTGAACAAACTGCTGAAGAAGTTAAAGAAGAGCCTGCTGAAGAAGTTGTAGAGGAAGCTAAAGCAGAAGCTGCTGAAGAAACTGTCGAAGAAACACCTGAGGCAGAAGCTGAAGAAGAACCTGCCGTGGAAGAATCAGAAGAAGCTGCTGAAGAGACTGTAGAAGATACTGCAGTGGAAGCAGAGACTGCAGAAAAGTCTGAAGAAACAGAAGAGTCCGATGACGAGGACGACGAAGAAGACGACGACTTATATGACGACGAAGAAGATGATGATGAAGAGCCTGAAAATGAAACTCCTACAGAAGAGTTGAAAGAAGAGGGCGTTGAAGATCTCCTTCCTGTTGAAGAACCAAAAGATGAGAATGATTTTGATGATTTTGACGATGACGAGCTGGAAGGTCTTGCTGAAGTTGAGAATCTTGATGAGATTCTTGACAGAGAGGGAATCGACCTTACAGAGGGAGACAACGTAGGAAATATCATGGAAATGTTCAAAGCCGGTTTCAGTATCATTGAGATATCAAAGGTACTTGAGATAGGTGTCAGTGAGGTTAAATCAGTTATCGATAAAGAACAGGGCTGACATAATACAGAGCAGGGAGATAAGATATGAACAGAAAATACATGCTTAGAGGAATAGGCATTGGAATAATCATAGGAGCTATAGTAATGTATGCGGCTGCTATGAACTTTGGAGATAGAAAGGCATCTTCGGATGCTGATAAAAAAGCTTCAGTGACAACCGAAGCAACTACTGAAGCAACTACGAAGGCTACCACAGAAGCAACGACTCAGGCAAAGTCAACTGAAGTTGCAAGTACAGATGATGCTTCATCCAATTCTGCAACAGCATCCGCAACAGAAGCTGTAACAGAGGAAAAGACTACTGAGAAGAAGACGACAGAAGCTACTACCGAGGCAACTACGGAAGCTACAACAGAAAAGGCTGATGACGAAATAGTTACCATCACGGTTGAGCCGGGAATGGGTTCCGAAGATGTAGCTCGACTTCTTGAAGATGCCGGTCTTATAGATGACGCTGCGAAGTTTGATCAGTGGCTTATCGATAATGGTTATGAGTCACAGCTTTCGGTTGGATCATTCGATATCAAGAGGGGTTCAACAAACGAAGAGATAGCAAGAGCCCTTACTTCTGCAAACTAAATTAAAAAAACTCTGAAAAACCCCTTGCAAAGGGGTTTTTCTTATGATATTATAAGTTCCGCGACTTTTTAGGCGCATTCTTTTGTTGCGTCCTGCGAAGTCGGGAAAAAATAAACATGTGGATTTAAGTGAAAAGGTGCCGCCTTAAGCTCATGCAGGTACTGAAGAGAAGTATCTGTCCGGTGGTTAACACGCTTAAAAGGAGATCCACAGAAGAACAAACCAGGAGGTGTAATATGAGCGTTATTTCTATGAAACAGTTACTTGAGGCAGGTGTTCACTTCGGTCACCAGACAAGAAGATGGAACCCTAAGATGGATGAGTTTATCTACACAGAGCGTAATGGTATCCACATCATTGACCTTCAGAAGACAGTTGGTAAGATGGATGATGCTTACAAGGCTGTATTCGATACAGTTGCTGAAGGTGGTAAGGTACTTTTCGTTGGTACAAAGAAGCAGGCTCAGGATTCTATCCAGACAGAAGCTGAGAGATGTGGTATGTACTTCGTAAACCAGAGATGGCTCGGTGGTATGCTCACAAACTTCAAGACAATCCAGTCTAGAATTGAGACACTTAAGAAGTATAAGAAGATGGAAGAGGATGGTACATTTGAAGTACTTCCTAAGAAAGAAGTTGTAAATATCAAGAAGGAGATGGAGAAGCTTCAGAAGAACCTTGGTGGTATTGAAGAGATGAAGAAGCTCCCTGACATCATCTTCGTTGTAGATCCTCACAAGGAAAGAATCTGCGTACAGGAAGCACATGCACTCGGAATTCCACTTATCGGAATCGCTGATACAAACTGTGATCCTGATGATCTTGACTATGTAATCCCTGGTAACGATGACGCTATCCGTGCAGTAAAGCTTATCGTTTCTAAGCTTGCTGATGCTGTTATCGAAGCTAACGAGGGATCAACAGAGACAGCTGCTGAAGAGACAGAAGCTGCTGCAGAGGCAGTAGAAGAGACAGCAGACGCTGAGTAATTTTTAGTTTGAAAAAATAATCGGGAGGACAAATAAATGGCTATTTCAGCTGCAGACGTAAAGAAACTTAGAGAGATGACCGGTGCCGGAATGGTAGACTGTAAGGCAGCTCTTACAGAGACAGACGGCAACTTCGATGAAGCTGTTGAGTACCTTCGTAAGAAGGGTCTTGCTAAGGCAGAGAAGAAGGCAGGACGTATCGCTGCAGAAGGTATCGTTGCTACAGTTCTTTCAGCTGACGAGAAGACAGCTACTATTATAGAAGTTAACTCTGAGACAGACTTCGTTGCTAAGAACGAAATCTTCCAGACATATGTAAACGGACTTGCTACACAGATCAACAACAATGATTATGCAGATATGGCTGCATTCCTTGCTGCTAAGTCTGATGCAGATGCAGGTTCAACTGTAGAAGAGTATCACAAGGCTATGGTTGCTAAGATCGGAGAGAACCTTACAATCCGTCGTTTCGAGAAGCTCAGCGGTGACGTTGTTGTTTCTTACATTCACATGGGTGGTAAGATCGGTGTTCTCGTAGATGCTGCATGTGACAGCACAAACGAGAATATCAAGGAAGCTATGAAGAACATCGCTATGCAGATCGCTGCTATGAATCCTTCATATGTAAGCAGAGATGAGATC